>JAADGJ010000137.1 GCA_013152435.1 Chloroflexota bacterium
TGATGGAAATCGGGGTGGTAGGAACACCCCACGTGTCGCCCGACGCAAGACATTCCCCTGATCATCGACCGAGGGAAAACGGCCCTCATCCCCCAAACCCCCTTCTCCCGAGCCCGGGAGAGGGGAGACCGAGAAGATGCGTATACAGACACGACACCTTGCCCCGTCCCTGCAGGCGCCATGTATGCCAATATGAACGTTGGACTTTAAAAAGGCCCTATCGTGGGAGCCTCGAGAGGAGGCTTCTCTGAGATGGGTATGGTATAATGTCCTGTCAACACAGAAAACGTCTCCTATTGAGAACGAGCGATCGCCATGCCAGAGAAAACCGTAAACGAGAACCAACCCTGTCGCATTACCTATATCGGCCACGCCACCGTCCTCTTCGACATCGACGGATGGCGTCTCATCACGGATCCGTTGCTGCGGGACCGCGTGTGGCACTTGCGCCGCAGGGCTCCCAATCCCAGCAACCGCCTGTTGGGACAACACCCGCCGGATTTGGTGCTTCTGACGCACCTACACAACGACCATGCGGACCTTCCCTCGCTGCGCATGCTGCCGCGGGATGTCCCCATCCTCGTCCCACGGGGCGCCGCGGGCTACCTAAGCAAGCGGTTGAAGCAGCCTATCCAGGAGCTCGCTCCAGGGGAGGAGATCACACTGAGCTCCTTGCGAGTGATCGCCGCGCCGGCCGCCCACAACGGCCTGAGCACCCCACCGCGCCCGAATACCCCCGTGCTCAGCTACGTGATCTGCGGCCCCGCCACCTTCTACTTTGCGGGCGACACGGACCTATTCGACGAGATGGCCGACATCGGCCGGGAATACCCTCTGGATGTCGCCCTGCTGCCGGTAAGCGGATTCGGCCCCTACATAGGAAACGGCCACCTCTCGTCGCGCACGGCCGCTCAGGCGCTCCGCCTGCTGCGCCCTCATGTGGCCATCCCGATCCACTGGGGGACGTTGAGCCCGGCAGGCCCCGGCTGGCATCGCTGGTCCTACCTGGAGGACCCTCCCTACGCCTTCCTGGCCCACGCGGCGCGCATCGCCCCAGAGACAGAGGTACGCATCCTGGAGCCTGGCCAGGAGACGATCTTCCCCGGCTGCTCGGCCGTGGCTCAGGAGCCACATTCCACCCGTCACCCGCGCCCCCGGATACCCACCTGACCCCCCAAGCACGCGAACAAACGAAGACCAGAAGCGGCGGCTTCCACGTCGCCGTAGATGGCACATGGGAGCCTCGTCCCCTCGGACGGATGGAGCCATCACCTCCTATCCCTAGACATGCCCTAGGGACGCCTCTTGTGGGCGCCTGAGGCAACCACGAGGGCCGCCTCTACAAGATCTAAAGTAACGCCCGAGCCCTTAGAGTGTGTCTGAGAAATGTCGTTGCTTCTGCTGTGGGGAGGCGAGGTGCCCGGGGAGAGTCTCCGTTAGATTCTTGAAAAACCTCGGGCAGCGCCGCCAGGACTGGACACCAGAGCCAAATAGGGGTATCCTAAATCCATGAAACACACAAAAGAACACACGAAAGCCTTTAGAGGAAAGCCCACTCCTCTCGCTAAGCGAGCATGGCTCTACGCACTTTACGTCCTGGCGATATCCATCGCGCTCGTATCATGTCGAGCGACCCCCACGCCTCCACCGGAGCCCGCCAGCGTGCAGATCACACAGCCACCCGCCACCCCTACGCCAAAGCCGACGAACACACCCACACCCATACCGCCTCCCACCCCTACACCGGCGGAGATCATCACACCGTCGGCCGTCGATGTGGGATGGCTGAGCGCCGCCGGCGGTCCTGAGCGCACACGATTCAATCCAGGCGCTCATCCCGGACAGGTGCATCCCGTCTGGCGCCTCCGCTTCCATGCCTGGGAGGACAACACAGTGTCCCCGGTGGAAGTGGCCGCCCTGCCCGATGCCATTTTCGTAGTGGACTCGTCCGGCCGGCTCATGCGCGTGGATATGGAGACCGGGAGCATCGACGCTCAGGCGGCCATCTGGCCGTATGGCCCCAGGGGTACGGTGCCGGGGGCAGCCATCGCCCTGACCGAGGGGGCCGTCGTGGTCTCCGCAACAGACACGTACTTCTCCCCCCAGGCGCATCTGCCCTACTTCCGCGGCAAATTCGTCGTGTTCGACGCGCAAAACCTGACGCGCCTGTGGGAACTCCCGGGGCTTTTCGGCCACAACTATCAGATCGCGGCCCAGAACGGCCAGGTCGCCGTCACCGACGACGAAGGCTCCATCGCCCTGTATCAGGCGCATACGGGGCAACTCGTCTGGTATCGCGAGGAAAGGGATCGGCACAACCGCATCCTGGCCGCCACGGGCGATACCCTCTTCACACGACAAACCCGCTCCGGGCCACCGGAACAGCGTGGCCCCTATGAGCGACGCCAGACCTTCCTCGCCCTGGACTGGGCAACGGGGGACCCCCGCTGGGAGGCACGTCCGGAGCTGACCGACGACGTCGTCGATGCACTCACCGACGGGGAACGCCTCTATCTCCTCGCCCATCCGGACCGGATACTGGCGCTAAGCGCGACCAATGGGGAGGAACTGTGGCGCATCAGCGAGGGGCCCGTCCACGAGAAGAGCCCGATCGCCCTGGCGTATGGCAAACTATACGGCATCCGGATCCCCGAACAGCTCGTTCTTGCCTATGACGCGACCACGGGAGAGGAGGTGTGGCGAACACCGCTGTCCGGCACATGGTCGGTGCCGGCTCTGGCCGTGGCAGGGGGCAACCTCTACCTCTCCGAGCAGCGCGAGGGCGGCTCGCAACTGGCAGTCCTGGATGCTGAGACGGGACAGGTCCTCTCCCAGGGGGTGATGGAGCAGAGCCGGTCTGTAACCGTCACGGCGTATCCCGGGCTGGCGATCGCCGCCGACCGGGTGATCCTGGCCGGCAGTGACCTGCGCGTCTTTGGCGAGCAGGCCCCGGTGGCCGATCCCCCGCCGGTGCCGCCCCCCTCCTTTTCGACACGCATCCTGCCCGCCGACGAGGTACTGTACGAGTTCACGGGGACGGGCAATGGCGATATCTGGGCGCGTCCGGCCAACGGCGCATGGGCGCCCCGCAATCTCACACAACACGAGGCCCCCGACTGGGATCCGGCGGGCTCGCCGGATGGCACCCACATCGCTTTCGAGTCCTATCGCAGCGGCACCAGCAACCTGTGGACGATGGATAGGGAAGGCGGGAACGCCCTCGCCATCACCCGGACCGATCGAAACGACATCTACAACCTGCACCCCACCTGGTCCCCCAACGGCGAGTTCATCGCCTTCGCCAGCACGCGCAGCGGCAAGTTCCAGATATGGCTGGCCCGAGCGGACGGCAGCGAGATCCGACAGATCACGAGCGAAGGGGAGAACTGGGATCCAGCCTGGTCGCCGGATGGGAGCCTCATCGCCTTCATCTCCGATCGCGATGGGAACCCGGACATCTGGATCATGTCCCCAGACGGCACCCAGCAGCGCGTCTGGAGAAGCAGCCCGGAGCCGGAGGCCAATCCCGCCTGGGCTCCCGGATGCGCCGCAGATCTGAACGGACCGGCATGTGCGCTGGCCTTTGTGCAGCTCCAGGAGGAACGTCCGGAGTGGGGCGAGATTCGCGCCCGCCTGTTCAACGGCAGCCTGGAGTGGACGATCCCGGGCACCTTCTGGGGGTACGATCGAGGTCCGGCATGGTGGCCCGGCTGCACCACACTGGGAGGGGACTGCCTGCTGGCGTGGGCCAGGCAGAACAACGACCAGACGCAGATCATCCTGGGGGATTTGGACGGCAACCAGGTCCTGGTCTTGGGAGATGGGAAGGACCCCTCCTGGCTCATTGCGGCAGAGGACTAACGGCTACCACGGTCTCGCATGGGATGACGGCTATGGACATCACCACCATCAGCTTGGCCGTCGGCAGCGGCCTGAGGGACGGCCATATCGCCAGCCTGGAAGCGGCACTCCGCCACATCAGCGATCTGGGGTTCACGGGGGCCGAGCTCTCCGCCCATGCGGTCAGCGCCATCGTGAACGGCAGGCTCTACCATCCCCAGGTGCAACGGGTACAGGCGGTCCTCCGGCAGTTCCCGCTGCGATACACCGTCCACGCCCCCAACCGGCTGAACCTGGCGTTCGGGGAGCCCGCCGAACTGCAGGTGGAGACGCTGCGCGCCTGCCTGGAATTCTGCGCTGCCATCGACGCCCCGGTGCTGGTCTATCACAGCGGCCTGCAGGCGCTGGACGCCGCACGAGCCGGGCTGCGCGCTCTGCCCACGGAGGGAGAGCTGGCTGCCGGGCGAGAACGAGAGGTGGCCGCTCTCCGCACGCTGGCCCCCATCGCCGCTGACCTGGGTGTGACGATCGCCATGGAGAACGGGGATCCACACCTGTGGGAGTATACCCTCATCCAGGCCCACGGCTATCCCGCCGATGAACTGCCGCGCTATCATGCCCGGCTGTGCATCCCCCCGATCATCGAGCAGTTGGCCGCCATCGACCACCCCGCCGTCGGCATGTGTCTGGACATCGGGCACCTGCACGTAGCGGCCCACACGGTGGGATTCGACTACCTCCAGGCGGTCCACCAGGCCGCTCCCTGGGTCCGACATATCCATGTGAACGATAACTTCGGCAAACTGGACGGCGGATTTAACAACGAGGCCGATCGGCTGCCCTTTGGGGAGGGCGATCTGCACCTCCCGCCCGGTTGGGGCGCCATCCCCTACCGGGAGGTATTCGCCCGCCTATCCGACTATCACGGCATCCTCGTCATGGAGATCAAGCCCCGATACATAGAGCACCTGGGAGAGGCGCTGGACACGCTTCACTCCCTGATCGGCGAAGCAGAACAACTGCGTATGTGAGGTATCTCATGCTGGCAGCACGCCTTCATCAAGCGCAACCGATCGAAACCCACCCCTTGGTCCTGGAAGAGGTGCCAGACCCTACGCCGGGCCCGGGGCAGATTCGGCTTCGCGTCCGGGCCTGCGGGCTCTGTCACACCGACCTGCATACCGTGGAAGGCGAGTTGAGACTGCCCCGCCTGCCCATCATCCCTGGCCACCAGATCGTGGGCATCGTGGATCAGGTCGGCCCGGGCGTCACCCGCTTCCAACCGGGTGACCGTGCTGGCGTTCCCTGGCTGAACCACACGTGCGGAGAGTGCGAGTACTGCCGGCGAGGGCAGGAGAATCTGTGCGAACGGGCGCAGTTCACCGGCCTGCATGTAGATGGTGGCTACGCGCAGTACACCGTCGTTGACGAGAACTTCGCCTATCCCCTGCCCGAGGGATACGATGATCTCCAGGTCGCCCCATTGCTCTGCGCCGGCATCATCGGCTACCGGGCGCTGCGACTGAGCGAGATCCGGCCGGGGGAGCGACTGGGCCTCTACGGGTTTGGGGCCTCCGCTCACATCGTCATCCAGATCGCCATTCATTGGGGATGCGAGGTGTACGTTTTCACCCGCAGCGAGGAGCACCGACAGCTGGCCCGAGAGCTGGGCGCAGCCTGGGTCGGCCGCGCCGAGGATACCCCACCCCAACAGGTGGATAGCAGCATCATCTTCGCCCCCGCCGGCCCATTGGTCCCAGAGGCGCTACGCGTGTTACGCAAGGGGGGAACCTTGGCTCTGGCGGGCATCTACATGACCCCTATCCCAGAGATGGATTATGGGTTGCTTTACTGGGAGAAGACGATCCGGAGCGTCGCGAACAGCACGCGAGAGGACGCGGAAGGCCTGCTGGAGATCGCGCCGAAGGTCCCGATTCGCACGGAAGTGGAGACCTATCCACTGGACCAGATCAACCAGGCTCTGGAGCGGATGAAGCGCAGCGAGATCCGCGGGGCAGCCGTACTGGAAATCCCCTGAGATCGGCCGTGAACGATTCCTGGATCCGCTTCGTCGGCTACGGGATATTCGGCTGGTGCCTGGAGATCCTCTGGACCGCCATCAAGCGGAAGATCACCGGGCAGGAGCGTGGTTGGCGATTGGAGGGGCGAACATATCTGTGGATGTTCCCGATTTATGGGATAGCAACCCGGCTATACGAACCAACCCATAACGCCCTACGCACCCGACCATGGCCCATCCGGGCGATCACCTACGCCTTAGGCATCCTGTCCGTGGAGTATGCCACGGGCTGGATGATCCGCAGGCTGACCGGCGCATGCCCATGGGACTACAGCGATCGATCCCGCTGGCACGTTCACGGCCTGATCCGTCTGGACTACGCGCCCGCATGGGCCGTCGTCGGCCTAATCCTGGAACGCGTGCACGACTTTCTCATCCGGTTGACACCTGCCATCCGACAGACCCTGCAGTGAACGATTCGGAGGACAGGGATGACCGTCTTCTGGGTTCTCCTGGCGCTCGCAGCCCTTTGGGCGATCCTGATGGGAATATGGACCTGGCGGGACGCCCGGAGGTTCGCCCTGCCCGAGCGTGAGACCGCCCGCCTGGTCCTGTTCGGCATCATCGACCCGCTGCGATACTGGTACTACGAGCGCCCCTTACGCCTCCCGGAGGATGAACGAGAAGCCTGGATGCACTCCCTGGCCGAACGGATAGGCCTCAGCGACATCCGGGCAGCCCGATGCCCTCTCTGCGAGAGCGAGGTCCCCAACGCGTGGACGGTGGACGAGCGAGGCCGTCTATCCACCCTCCCCGGGCCGATCCAGTGCCCGGGATGCGACTTTCGCCTGGATGCCTGCCGCCACTGTCGCTATTTCCAGCCCGCAGGGGCCCAGCGCACGGAACCCTTCTCCATGGGGCTATCCTGGACCCACGGCCGGTGCACCCATTACAAGACCGTGCAGCCGGTCGAAGCCATCACCACACGGGACATGGCCCGACGGATGCGGGAACGGGGATATACTCAGCTACAGGCCCCCACCCCGATCATGGACTCCTATATCCCTTTAGAGCACTGCACGGCCTTCCAGCTGGATCCCAAACGCCTCCGCCATAGCGGCATGCGAAAGCCGGGCCGACGACAACGTCTGGCGCTGCGCGTCCTGGCGCGCACCACAGCGAAGGCCGACACTCATGGGGAAGCGCCGGATCAGGCACTGAGCGAGGAAGAGCAATGGCTGTTATAGTATGCCGCTGAAGTGAAACGAGTGGGACGGCAGGAGACGCACCATACTGAGCCAAAGGACAGGACCGAGATGAAATACGCCCTGTTTGAAGGTTTGGTTTTCAACGAGGCTGGCCAACCGGCGGAAGTGGTTTATCTGGGGGACGAACCGTTTTATGTGATCCTAGACGACGACTTCCGCCGCCATGTGGAGGCCCGCTACGTGGACCAGCAGGTCATACGCTGGCTGAAGGAGCAGATCACCGCACACCAGGACCTGATCACGGAGAGCGCCATGGCCATGCTGGGCCAGGATGATCTCTTCACCAAAGCCATGCTGGACTCCTCCATCCGGAATCTGGATCGTCAGCTCGATCAACTGGTTCAGGTCGGCCTGCCGGAGGAGGCCCGAACCTGGCTGGGCATGATGGGCTTCCGCATCATCGTCGACGTGCACGGGGACGTCGTCGCCATCGAAATGCCGGGAGCTCTCGGCCCAGACGAGGAGTGAGACAGGCGAGCAAAGGGGCTGGGTACACGGCCGAAGTAAGGGGACGATTGGGAGAGATGGATGGAACTGGTCGAACTGGGAAGCACGGGAATTCGGGTATCTCCGCTAGCCTTTGGGACCGGGACCAGCGGCTGGGCCGGCAGTTCGGCCCAAACCCGGCTCGGATTTCAACGCCTCGTGGACCTGCTGCGCCTGGGCTACGATCTCGGCATCACCTTCTGGGATCTCGCCGATCAGTATGGCAGCCATCCACATGCGGCCGAAGCGCTCAAAACGCTGGACCGCTCCCGCCTGGTCATCGCCACCAAGACGGCCAGCCGGTCCCATCGTGAGGTCGAGCAAGACATCCGCCGTTATCTGCGAGAGCTGGGCACCGACTATCTGGACATCGTGCTGCTGCACTATGTGACGGACGGGCGGTGGATGGAACGATACCCCGGAGCCATAGAGGCGTTGATCCACGCCAAAGAGCGGGGGCTCACACGAGCGATCGGGGCGTCATTCCACAGCCTGGATGCCATCCATGCGGCAGCCCGATCCCCCTGGCTGGACGTGGCTCTGGTGCGGATCAACTACGACGGGCGCAACATGGACGACACGCCGTCGGCCGTCGCCGCGGCCATCGAGCAGCTGGCCGCGGCCGGCAAGGCCGTCTACGGCATGAAGGTGTTGGGCCTCGGCGCGCTGCCCCCGGAGAGGGCGATCCCCTATGCCCTCGGCCTATCGGGCGTCAGCGCCATCACCATCGGCATGTGCAACGAGGAGGAGATCCACCAGAACGTTGCCATCGTGACCCGCTGGCAACGCCAGAAGGCGAGCGCGTCGCGCATGTGACATCGCGTCGCATTTTGGAGTGGATAGCGGGAGACAGTACCTTCCACCAGACGTCAAAGGGCGGGAACGTGATCCCTCAGCATTCCCGCCCTTTTGCGTTCTTCACGATGCGTGCGATCAGGCGTCCTGCATCGCACGCCAGACCCGTTCCGCCGTGATCGGGTAATCCGTGATGTACACGCCGATCGCGTCGGCGATGGCGTTGGCGATGGCGCCGATCGGGGGTACGATGGAGGGCTCGCCGACGATCTTCAGCCCGAAGGCTCCATCACCGGCCGGGACATTCACCAGGATGGCGTCGATCATGGGGAGATCGGCCGCCGTGGCCTGACGATAGTCCAGCAGGTTGGGGTTGAGCAGCCGCCCCCGCTCATCGAAAACGAGCTCCTCCCACAACCCCATGCCGATGCTCTGTGCCGTGCCCCCCTGGATCTGCCCCTCCACGGACAGCGGATTGATCGCCTGCCCGACGTCCTGCGCCGTCGCCAGATAGGTCACGACCACCTTACCCGTCTCCGGATCCACCTCCACCTCGGCCACGCTGGCGGCATAGCCGGGCGCCTCGCTCCGGCGCGGCGCGGCCCCGCGGCCCACCACCGGCTCGTAGCGAGCATCCCACCCGTGCGTCAGCAGGTACAGCCGGGATAAGGAGATCTCCTGAGAGGGGTCATCGGTCACATAAACCCTGCCGTCGGTGAGCGTCAGATCATCCGGGTCCGCATCCAGCTCTCGGGCGGCGTACTCCAGCACCTGGCGACGGGCATCCAGCGCCGCCTCCAGGACCGCAGGCCCTTGCCCGTAGGTGGTCTGGCTCCCCGCGCTCATCGGGGCCCATGGGCCGGTGGCCGTGTCTCCCTTGTAAGGGCGCACCTGAGACAACGACACGCCCAGTCCCTCGGCGGCGATCTGCGCCAGGCTGGTAAAGGACCCGGTCAGGTCTACCGTGCCCGTCACCAGGCGGAAGGTGCCATCCGGATCCAACAGAACCAGCGCAGAGCCGGGGCCTCGCCCGCCTCCCCATCCACCGCAGGCGACGCCGCGCCCCCGTAGCCGACCGTTCGTCTTCTTCGGCTTGTCGGCCAGCGCTCGCCAGGCGGGCTCGATGGCCTCCAACACCTCCTTCAGCCCGATCCGGGGATGCGGCCGGCCGTGAGGTTGCAGATCCCCCTCCTCTGCGGCGTTGAGCTTACGGAAGGCCAACGGGTCCATCCCCAGCTCCCGAGCCAACATATCGATGCAAGGCTCCAGCGCAGCCGATGCGTTCGGCCCTCCCGGCGCCCGATACGCCGTGACGCTGGGTTTGTTGGTCAACACCTCATAGCCATCGATGTACATGGCGGTGAACTTGTACGGCTGTCCCAACATAAGCGTCGTGACCGTCATGGGAGCCCCGGGATAGGCGCCGGTGTCCATGACCACCTTCGCCCGAATGCCGGTTATCCGACCATCCTTCCTGGCCCCCACTTTGATGTCGATCACCACCATCGGGGCTGGATTCGCAGCCTGCAACTCCTCGGAGCGGGTCAGCACCAGCCGCACGGGACGTCCCGCCTTCCGGGCCAACACCGCCGTCAGCGGGGCGAACAGGCTCGCCTTCCCACCAAAACCGCCACCGATCTCCGTGCTGATCACCCGCACCTGCGAGGCTTCCAGCCCCAGCACCTCGCACAGCGTCTCCTGGGTGACGAACTGCCCCTGCGTGGAGAGCCACATCGTCAGGTTGCCCTTGGAATCCCATGCGGCCGTCTGAGCGTGCGGCTCGATGTACCCCTGATGCACCATCGGCATGCGGACCTGGCGCTCGACGATCACATCCGACTCGGCGAAGGCCTGCTCGATGTCCCCCTGCTCGAACAGGATGTGATTGACGACGTTCCCGCCCTCACCTGGCTCATCGGTCTGCACCCCGGCCGCCTGTTGGGTATGGATATCCATCTCCACCGAGGTACCCGCCTTGCCATGTTGGATCACCGGGCTGCCCGGCTGCATCGCCTCCACGGGGTCCAGCACGGCCGGCAGCGGGCGATACTCCACCCGGATCCGGGCCAGCGCCTCCTCAGCTGTCGAGAGGTCCTCGGCGGCGACGGCGGCAACCGGCTGGCCGACGAAGAGGACGCGATCCCGGGCCAGGACGGCGTGGGCTCGCGAGCCGGGATCGTATTGGTCGCTCTGAGGAAGGTCGGCGGCGGTGATCACGGCGTGAACGCCCGGCAGCTTCTCAGCCTCGCTGGTATCGATGGAGACGATCTCCGCGTGCGGATGCGGGCTGCCCAGGAACTTCCCCACCAGCATGCCCGGCAGCTTCACGTCGGTGCCGAAGATCGCCTCGCCGGTCACCTTCTCCTGCGCATCCACCCTGGGGAACGGCTTGCCCACCACCTTCAACTCGGTCATCGCTCCGCCTCCATCCGATCACTGGCCGCCAGGATCGCCTTCACGATCTTGTCATAGCCGGTACATCGACACAGATTGCCCGCAATCCCCTCTCGCACCTCGGCCTCGGTTGGGTCCGGGTTCTTGTTCAGGAAGGCGAGGGCGGTCATGATGAAGCCCGGGGTGCAGAATCCGCACTGAAGTCCGCCGAGCTCGATGAACGCCTCCTGTAACGGGTGCAGGCGGCCATCCTCTGCCACCCCCTCGATGGTCACCACCTCTCGGCCATCCACCTCCGGTGCCAACACCAGGCAGGAACAGACGGCCTCACCGTCCAGGTGGACCGTACAGGCGCCGCAATCCCCCGTCCCGCACCCCTCCTTCGTGCCAGTCAGATCCAAATCATCCCGCAGCACCTCCAACAGCGTGCGATGGGGCGCCGTCTCCACGGTCACTGGGCGTCCGTTCACAACAAAGCTCACCCGAACTTTCTCAATCGCTTTTGTAGTCATCGCTTCCCCTCGCTCACGAATCCGCCTGGGCACGGGCCAACGCCATATGCAGCGTCCTGCGGGTCAAGACATAAACCAGGTGCCGCCGATAGTCGGCCGATCCACGCACATCACTGATCGGCCTGGCCTCCTGCGCCGCCTGCCGGGCGGCGGCCTCGATCGCCTCGGACGTGGGGGACTCGCCCCGGAGGATGGCCTCCGCCTGAGGCGCCCGAATCGGCGTTGGGGCGACTGCCCCCAGCGCGATGCGCACGTCCGCACACCGCCCCGCCTCGTCCAGTTGCACATAGCTGGCGACGCCCACGACCGCGATATCCATCCAGGCGCGCGGGGTATGGCGCAGATAGGCGCTCCCGGAGCGAGCCGGCGGCCTGGGGATGCGCACGCCGGTCAGCAGCTCGCCGGTTTGCAGCACCGTCTGCCCTGGCCCGGTGAAGAAATCCTCCACCGGCACCACTCGCTGCCCCCCATCGGCGATGACGGCCTCCGCCCCCAGGGCGATGAGGCCCGGAGCGGTATCCGCCGAAGGAGCCGCATTGCATATGTTCCCCCCAATGGTCGCCACGCTGCGGATCTGAGGCGATCCGATGAGTCCGGCGCCCTCGAGCAACGCCGTACAGGGGCGAGCCTCCGAGGAGCCCAGCAACTCCTTCATCGTCGTCCGGGCCCCGATCCACAAGCGCCCCTCATCCCAACGGATCCCCTTCAGGGCATCCAGACGGCGCAGGCTCACCAGGCACGATGGCACCCAACCGCTTTCCTTGATCTGCACCAATAAATCGGTGCCACCAGCCAACACACGAGCGTCGGGTCCCCAGTGCCGCAGAACCTGCGAGGCCTCCTGCAGGCTCTGGGGGACCTCATAGGCGAATTTTCGCATGAGCTCCCTCCCTTTTCTCAATCCTCCCCATCGCACAAGAACGGATGAACAACCGATCACGCCAGACGGCGGGATTATAGCGCGCAACATCCGCCTTGACAAGCAAACCTTCAACGCGGCCGCCCAATAGACACCCCCAACGACAGCCCCCGCCGCATTCACGATCTTATTATGCAGCATTCACAGCTTCTTCACATTCCCCGGGTATGCTAGTCCCGCAAGCCAAGATCATACCCAACCACGGAGGTGATACGATGAAAGGACGGGCTCGCATCATCACAACAGCGGCCATCGCTGTAGTAACCTTGAGTTTACTGCTCGCAGGTACGGCACTGGCGCAAGGAGGCGTCTCCATGCCAGGGGCGCCGTCTGGGCCGTGGGGCGGTTCCGGGATGATGGGAAGCTGGGGCTCCGGGATGATGGGAGGCTGGGGTTCTGGAATGATGGGCCATTGGGGACCTGGCATCGGCAGCTGCCCTGGGATGGGCGGTTGGGGTGCCCCCAACACGGGAGACCCCATCACCATGGATCAGGCCATCGAAAGCGCAGAGCGCTACGTAGCTGCCTACAACAACCCTGACCTGACCCTGGCCGAGATCATGGAGTTCAGCAACAATTTCTACGTCGAGGTCGAAGAGGAGAGCACCGGCATTCACGCCTTTGAGCTCCTGGTCGATCGCTACACGGGCGCCGTGTATCCCGAGCCCGGCCCGAACATGATGTGGAACACCAAGTACGGGCACATGGGGGGATGGAGCGGCATGATGGGCGGCTGGTGGCGAGGCACCACCGACGGTGAGATGTCCGTTACCCCGGAACAGGCGCTGGAGTACGCACAGGAGTATCTGGATCGATACATGCCCGGCACCACCATCGCCGATGAGGCGGATCCCTTCTACGGCTACTACACCATTCACGTGCTGGAGGGCGAAGAGGTTGTGGGCATGCTCAGCGTCAACGGATATACGGGACAGGTGTGGTATCATACCTGGCACGGAGATCTCATCGACATGAGGACGCTGGAAGATCACTAACACGAGCCAGACCCAGATCGGCGTCCGGATCCCCGGCCCCCCGCGAGGAGGGCCGGGGATCTCCCACGTTCTCCCCAATGGACGAGGATAGCGATGACCAAGAAGATCCTGGTCGTTGACGACGAGCCGAAGATCCTCCAGGTGGTCACGGGCTACCTGGAACAGGCGGGCTTCCAGGTGGTCACCGCCAGAGACGGGCCGACGGCGCTCAGCATCTTCCGCCACGAGAAGCCTGATCTGGTGATCCTGGACCTCATGTTGCCGGGCATGGACGGGCTAGACGTATGTCAAATCATCCGGCGGGAATCCGGCGTTCCCATCATCATGCTCACCGCCCGGGCGGAGGAGGTGGATCGGCTCATCGGCTTGGAGATGGGCGCCGACGACTACGTGGTCAAGCCGTTCAGCCCTCGCGAGGTGGTGGCCCGGGTGCGGGCGGTGCTACGACGCGCCGCCGGGGAGATCGCCCCTCCCGAGATCCTGAGAGCCGGCGACATCGTGATCGATCTCGCCCGACACACGGTGGAGGTCGCCGGCAAAGCGGTCGACCTCACCCCCACGGAGTTCGATCTGCTGGTCGCCCTGGCGCGCTACCCCGGCCGAACCTTCACCCGACTCCAACTGCTGGAGCAGATCCAGGGAAGCGCCTACGATGGATACGAGCGAACGGTGGATGCGCACATCAAGAACTTGCGGGCCAAGATCGAGCCCAACCCCAAGCAACCCCGATACATCGTGACGGTATACGGCGTGGGGTACAAGCTGGAGGAGAACCCCGGTGCGAAGTAACCTGTTCCTCAAGCTGCTCGGCGCCTTCGCCCTGATCATCCTGATCTATGCCGCCATCGTCCTCATCACGGTGGGGCGAGCCACGACGGGCGAGTTCCGCCTGTACACGACCCGAAGCGGCCAGCTATGGGCCCAACAACTGGAGCCCATCCTGGCCGACTACTACGCCCGCACCGGGGGTTGGGAGGGTGTCGAGGCGGCGCTGCAAAGCTCCATGGGGGCGATGATGCCCCATTCGGGCATGATGATGGGCCCCGGCATGATGGGCGAGATGATGGGGCGTGGCATGATGGGCGGGCAGTGGGACCGAGAGGATGGGCTGAACATGTGGGCCATGATGGGGCAACGGCTCATCCTGGCCGACGAGCAGGGACGCGTCGTCGCCGATACGGCCGGGGAGTGGATCGGACGAACGCTCTCCCCCCAGGAGCTGACGGCGGGGGTTCCCATCCTCGTGGACGGCCGCCGGGTGGGCACGATCATCACGGCTTCACTGGCCACCCCGGATGTGACCACCCCGGCCGGGCAGTTCCTCCAATCCGTCAACCGATCCCTCTTGCTGGCCGGGCTGGCGGCCAGCATCGTGGCCCTGATCCTGGGAGCAGCGCTCTTCTTCCAGCTCACCGCCCCCATCCGCCGGCTGAAAGCGGCCGCTCAGGCCATCGCCTCAGGCGACCTGAGCCATCGGGTCCCCGTCCGGTCCCAGGACGAGCTGGGTGAGCTGGCCCAAGCCTTCAACACCATGGCCGAAAGCCTAGCCCGGGCGGAGACGCAACGCCGCCACCTGATGGCCGACATCGCGCACGAGCTCCGCACGCCCATCAGCGTGATCCAGGGCAACCTAGAGGCCATGCTGGACGGCGTCCTCCCCACCAACGCGGAACAGATCGCCTCCCTCCACGAGGAAACGCTGCTGCTGGGACGCCTGGTGGCGGACCTAAGATTGCTATCCCTGGCCGAAGCCGGCCAGCTCAAGCTGGAGCGCGGCGAGGCAAAGTTGGACAGGCTGGTCCGCAAAGTGGCGGAGCTGATGCAGCCACGGGCGCAAGAGAAGGGCATCCGATTCGAGATCGATGTGTCCGCCGATCTTCCCCCTGTGTTCGTCGATCCCGACCGCATCCATCAGGTGATCGGCAACCTGGTGAGCAACGCCCTGCGGTACGCGCCGCCAGGCGGCCGGGTGACCATCCGAGCCTTCACGGAGGGGACGCCCGGAGATCCCGACGCAAGCGTGATCGTGCAGGTCACGGACGACGGGCCGGGCATCGCGGCCCAGGATCTGCCACACGTGTTCGACCGCTTCTATCGGGCCGATCGATCCCGGACGCGAGCCAGCGGCGGCTCCGGGCTGGGTCTGGCCATCGTCAAACACCTGGTGGAAGCTCACGGCGGCCGGGTGTGGGCGGAGAGCCCCGTCTTCACCCGCCCCGATGGGACCCGTCACGGCACCCGGGTATCGTTCACCCTGCCCACAGTCCAGCCCTCCGAGCCGCCCCCTCGCAAAACGAAAGGGTCCTGACACGGACAGCGCCAGGACCCTGCCATTCAGCGAGTGGCATCTCTGAGAAGTATCAGTCCTCCATGGTCGAGGTGTCCCCAACCTCCATTCCCAGAGCCTGCGCCTTCAGCACACGACGCATGATCTTCCCAGAGCGGGTCTTGGGGAGCTTATCCACGAAGTGGATCTTCTCAGGCCGGGCGATGGGCCCCATATGCTCTCGCACATGCTGTCGCAGCTCCTCGGCCAGCCTCTCCGAGGGCTCATAGCCGGTGCGCAGGATGCAGTAGGCATGGATCGCCTGGCCCTTGACCTCATGCGGCAGGCCGATGGCGGCCGCCTCAGCGACGGCGGGATGGCTGACCAGGGCGCTCTCGATCTCCGCCGTCCCCAATCGATACCCCGACACCTTGATCACATCATCCACACGGCCGATGATCCAGAAATACCCGTCCCGATCCCGCTTGGCCGAATCGCCGGTCATGTACTTGCCGGGGAACCGACTCCAATACTGGCTCACATAGCGATCAGGGTCTTTGTAGATGGTGCGCATCATGGCAGGCCAGGGGCGCTTCAGCACCAGGTAGCCTTCCTCGCCATCCGGCACCGGGTTCCCATCCTCATCCACGATCTCCGCCTCCTGTCCGAAGAAGGGCCGGGTGCCGGAGCCAGGCTTGAGAGGCACCACCGGCGTCGGCGTGATCATGAACATCCCCGTCTCCGTCTGCCACCAGGTGTCCATAATGGGGCATCGCCCCCCGCCGATTACCTCGTAGTACCACCGCCAGGCCTCCGGGTTGATGGGCTCCCCTACCGAGCCGAGCAGACGCAGGGAGGAGAGATCATGGCGATTGGGCCATGATTCGCCGAAGCGCATCAGGCCCCGAATCGCCGTGGGAGCCGTGTACAGGATGGTGATCCCATACTTCTCGATCAGCGCCCACCAGCGATCCGGATAGGGATACGTGGGCGCCCCCTCGTACATGAAGGTGGTGGCTCCGTTCAACAGAGGGCCGTAGACGATGTAGGAGTGGCCGGTGATCCACCCCGGGTCCGCCGCACACCACCACCGATCCTCATCCTGGATATCGAAGACGTACTTGAGCGTGGTGTAGATCCCCACCATGTATCCGCCGTGGGTGTGCAGGATCGCCTTGGGGACCCCAGTCGTGCCGGAGGTGTACAGGATGAACAGAGGATCCTCGGCGTCCAACTGCTCCGTCGGGCATTTCCCCGTAGCGATGGGAAGCCCGATCAGGTCATGATACCAGTAATCCCGGCCGGGCTCCATGCGGACCTCATGCCCGGTGCGCCGCACCGTGATCACCGTCTCCACCGAGGGGCAACGCTTCAGGGCCTCGTCCACCATGCGCTTTAACTCGACGATCTTGCCATTCATCCATCCGCCATCGGCCGTGATCACCATGCGGGACTGCGAGTCCTCGATCCGCCCCTGCAACGCATCTACACTGAACCCACCGTAGACGACGGAGTGCACCGCGCCGATCTTGGCACAGGCCAGCATGGCGATCACGATCTCGGGCACACGAGGCATGTAGATGGTGATGCGATCCCCCTTCTGGATCCCCATGGCCTTGAGAACGTTGGCAAACTGGTTCACCTCCCGATTGAGGGCATAATAGGAGTAGGTCCGCACATCTCCCGGCTCACCAATCCAGATCAAAGCCAGTTTGTTCCGCCGCCAGCTCTTCTGGTATCGATCCAGGCAGTTGTGAACGATGTTGACCTTGGCGCCGGTAAACCACTTATAGAAGGGCTTCTCGCTGTCGTCCAACACCTTGTCCCACTTCCGATACCACTCCAGCTCCTCGGCCTCCTGCGCCCAGAAGCCTTCGAGGTCCTCAGCCGCGCGCCGGGCCATCGCGTCCCAGTCCTTCAGGCGCGCCCGGGCCACAACCTCCTCGGAAGGAAAGACCACCTCACCATCCACAAACTGCCGATCCGTCATCTTATGACCTCCCAGATGTGAACTGACTCCAGGCGTACGGACACGTATTGCCCGTCGCCATGCCCATGGGGTCGCCTCGGAATGCAAGAGAACGATGTCGTCCCAGGGGAAGGGATTGGGGGAGAGCTGCCAACGATGGCCAGGGGACGTCGGCTACGACGCCGTTATACGAGGACCACGAAAGCCCTATCTAGCCCGCCGCTCGCACCCGACGAACGCATGCGGGCTATCACAGATGCACAACTGAACATGGCTTCTGCAATTGTAATACGAAATCCATCCCGTGACAAGCCCGTTTTCCAGGCGAACCAAGGCCTTTTCAAAGCGTGTCTGAAAAACGCGATGGGAACCACGAAGGCACTAAGACTCTAAGAGCGTGTCCGAAAGTTTACCGGCGAGGTGCCTGAGGGTCCCCTCAACGACCAGCTCCACAGGGGGAGGTGTGGAGGGGAGGTCTCCTCCTCGGGCCTCCCTACAGCAGAAGCAACGGCGTTTCTCAGATACACTCTCAGACCCTAGGATAGAGAAGGCGGAAGTGCACTATGGAGAGCTTACGAGCTTTGACACTCCCCTTGGTGTCCTAGTGGCTTCGTGGTGTGTTCTTCAGACACATTCTCAGGGCTGGGGGATGAGGGCCGTTTTCTACCGGTTAACGACCAGGGAAATGACTTGCGTCGGACGACACGCATGGTATGATGGGCCACCATCGGAGAGCACTTCCCCGACTGCCCTCACATCGACAACACACGGAGGAACCCATGGGAACCATATTCGCAACGGCGGCCTATGGCGGCGAGGGATGGTCCCCGCGAACGACATCGCTTCGCCAGGAGATCGGGCAAGTGTGGGCGCAATGCGGCGTCTCCACGGAGTGGGCCCCTCTCAAGGCGGTCCTGCTACACCGCCCGGGGACGGAGCTGGAGGGGGTGTCCGATCCCAATCAGGCGCAGATGTTAGAGCCACTGGACATCGCTAAAGCCACAGCACAGCACGACGCGATGGCACAGGCCTATCGCGATGCCGGGGTGACCGTCCACTACGTCGAGCCTTCGGAGACGCCGAAGCCGAATCAGATGTTCATCGCCGATCTCATGTTCATGACGCCCGAAGGCGCCATCGTAGGCCGCCCGGCCTCGACGGTTCGCGCGGGCGAGGAGCGATTCGTCGCGGCACGGCTGGCCGCGCTGGGGATTCCGATCCTGCGCACGATACGAGGGACGGGCACCTTCGAGGGGGCCGATGCCGCGTGGGTCGATCCCCAGACGATGTTGCTCGGAAGAGGATTGCGCACCAACGCAGAGGGCGCCGCCCAGGTCGCCAGCTTGCTGGCGGAGATGGGCGTGCAGGTGATCCAGGTCGATCTCTCCTACGGGGCCATGCATCTGATGGGAACCCTTCGCTTCGCCGATCGAGACCTCGCCATCGGCTGGCGGGGGCGCATCCCCTACGCGGCCGTGGATACGCTCCGAGAGCACGGATACCGGGTGCTCTTCGCCCCCGATGAGGAGGAGGTCGTCCGGGGAAAGGCGCTGAACTTCGTCACCCTGGGCCCCCGGCGGATCCTGATGCCCGCGGGGAATCCCCGCACCCAGGCCTTCTTCGAGGATGCAGGGATCACCTGTGTCACCGTCGAGGTCGATGAACTCGGCAAGGCGGCGGGCTCCATCGGCGGGATCCTGGAACGCTCCCCCGCCCAGACGTGAGCAGTCCTCCAAGAGCGTGTCTGAGAATTTAACCGATAAGATGCCTGAGGAGCTCCCGCAGCGATCAGCCCCACAGGGAGAGGTGTGGAGGGAGCCTCCCCTCTTTTGTGATATCCCCCTATATCTGGGTAGCGAAGGGCAGTGCCCTTCGCTACCCAAAGGGCCAAACCAGAGGGAGCACCCATCAAGTTGCTCCTACAACTTATCCGAAACAAATGACGCAGTCGCTTGTTCCTTTTACCATGCGAAGACCAATAAGAGCCGGTGGACCGGACGATGCCGCCCAGTCCGCCGCTATCGACGAGTCACCTTGAACGCAGCCGATCCCCTACCCCTCGCCGATCCGCTGCTTGCTCAACGTGATCGGCGAGGCCACATGCCATAGGAACGGCCGAAACCGCACCCGGAAACGATACTCGCGTGGCTCCAAAAGGTACTGGGGCAAGACGCCCGGGCCGCAGCTTCCGTTCCCCAGCCCGCACTGGGCGTGATCCAGGTTCAGTGTGATCTCATCCCGGCGCTTCAACTCGTATGTATGACGCGCTTCGGTGAGGTCCTCCGCCGTGAAGTGATGGGCGCTGACGTTGAGCAACGGCATCCCCACGGCCAGCAGGCCAACCCCCTGGCGATCGCTCAGCGCCACCCAGCGCACGTCCGTCTTGTTCCCGTTCTCCTGCGGCATGATGTACGGCACATACTGCTCGTCCACCGTGCCGTCGTAGACACCCACCTTCGCCCCCAGCTTGCGATCGGCATAGGTCTCGTGCGGGCCGCGGCCGTACCAGGTGAACCGCTCATATCCGCCGGGCAGCGTCATCCGCAGGCCCACCCGAGGCAGCGGCGGCAGATCTCCGCTCGGCATCACATGGGTGTCCAGCACGACATCCCCGCTCCCGTAGACCGTGTACGTATACGCGCAATCAAAGCGAGCTGTGTAATGGACGGCGAAGGCCTGCTTCAACTCCTCGGGTGACATCCCCCGGATCTCCTCCAGGGCTCTGCGAATCCGACCAGGTAGTGCATTCCCCGCAGCATCAACGACCAACGGCACTCCCACCTGCAACAGCTCACCGATGCGATCCGAGCGATCCAGTTCGGCGATCAGGGTCTTGATCCGGCCCACCTTCCCTCGCCCCGACAAGCCGTCGTAGTCGATGCCCAGATCGCCGCAGAGCTTCCTGAGGTCGTCCTCTTTCAGGACCATATCGATCCCTTCCTCCAGCTGCCTCAGGAACTCGTTCCATCGCTCCGACCGGGGAGCCTCCCCCTCGACCACCGGAGCGCTGACGGAGCGCACGGTGACTCGAACTACCCGAGGGCTCACCCGCTCCGCACAGACGATCTTAGCGCTCTCCCGCAGGCGATCCAGCCCGGCCTCCCGCCAGCGGATGGCCATCCGCTGCTCGCCCCAGGTGTTGGCATCGTTGTCGGTGGGCGCACGCCAGATGTTGAGCGCCGGCCCCTGTAACACAAGCTCCCGGCCACCGTATCGCCAGGAGGTGATCCGGCCCGACTGGCGGGAGAAGGATAATGAGAACTCCTCGCCACGGATCAGGATGGACTCCTCATCGATCGCCAAGCCCAGCTCCGGCATCTCCGCCACGGAGAACGGAGGGACGGCCGGGACCGCAAACGGCACCGGGAACTGCCCCCAGGCCACCTCGTGCCCCTGCTCGGCCCAGAGCGTATCCTGGGCCAACGCAAATCGGATGTGCAACCAATACTCGGTGCCCGGCTTCAGCACCGGCTCCCGAAACGGGATCGTGATCTCCTCGCTCTCGCCGGGCGGCGTGGTCAGCCGGGGTAACGAGCCCGATTGCAATACCTCGCCGTCGGCGACCAGGCTCCACGAGCCGTCCAGGGCACTCAGATCGACGAAGCGATACTTGTTGGTGATGCGCATCTTCCCGGCCGCCAGGTCCACCGGCTCCACCCTCACCGGCTCCAGCACCTTCTTGTACTCCCAGAGCCCCGGATGCGGCCTGCGGTCGGGCCAGATCAGCCCATTGATGCAGAAGTTCCCATCGTTGGGCTCGTCGCCGAAGTCACCGCCATAGGCGAACCACTCCTGGCCATCCTCCGTCACCCGGCGCAATCCCTGATCCACCCAGTCCCAGATGAAGCCACCCTGCAAGCGTGGGTACCTCTCAATCGCCTCCCAATACTCCTTCAGATTGCCCGTGCTGTTGCCCATGGAGTGGGCGTACTCGCACATGACCACCGGACGCGTCTCGTTTGGGTCCTGAGCCATCTCGATGATCCGATCCACGCTGGGATACATCGGCCCCAGCACGTCGACGATGGGCGCGTCCTCGGCCGGGTGATAGTGCACCAGCCGGGTGGGATCGTTCTCGTGGATCCAATCGGCCATGGCGTCGTGATTGGGCCCGTAGCCGGACTCATTACCCAGCGACCACACGATGACGCAGGGGTGATTTTTGTCCCGCTCCACCATGCGGATCCCCCGCTCCATAAAGGCCGTCTTCCACGTCGGGTCCTTGGCCAGCTTGTCCCAGACGCCATGGGACTCGATGTTGGCCTCGTTGAAGATGTAAATGCCGTACTGATCGCACAGATCGTACCAGCGAGGGTCGTCAGGATAGTGACACGTGCGCACGGCGTTGATGTTGAACCGCTTCATCAGCACGATGTCCTGGATCATGGACTCCACAGTGACCGTGTGCCCGGTATCGGGATCGTGCTCGTGTCGATTCACGCCCTTGATGAGGATAGGCTTCCCGTTGACGTGGATCTGCCCCTCTTTCAACTCGACCTTGCGGAACCCGGCCCGATTGCTCTCGATCTCCAGGACCTGCCCGGCCGCATCCTTGAGTGTGATCACCACCGTGTATAGGTAGGGATGCTCATCCGACCACTTCTCCGGGTTGGGCACGGCCCGCTCCAGGGTGACAACGCTCTCCTCGCCGGCCGCCACATCCACAGAGGCGGAGGCGGGCTCGGTAAAGACCGGCTGCCCATCCGCATCATAGAGCATGATCTCGACAGTGTGCCCAACGGCGTCCTGCTCGCCGTAATTGCGTACCTTGGCCTGGACCTGGAGCGTGGCATCCCGATATGCCTCGTCCAGGTCGGTCACGATCCGAAAGTCACGCACATGGACGGACGGCGCCGCCCACAGGTAGACATCCCGATAGATACCGCTCAGCCGCCAGAAATCCTGGTCTTCCAGGTAGCTGCCATCCGACCAGCGATATACCCGCACGGCCAGCGTGTTCTCGCCGGGGCGCAGGTAGCGAGTGATATTGAACTCGGCCGGCAGCCGGCTCCCCTGGCTGTATCCCACCATCTCACCGTTGACCCAGAGATGAAACGCTGAGTCCACCCCCTCAAAGAGAATGAAGACCTGGCGGCCGTCCCATCCCTCCGGGATGGTAAAGGTGCGCCGATAGCACCCCGTCGGGTTGTCGTCCTCCGGCACCCGAGGCAGGTCATCGATGGGGAAGGGATACTGAACGTTGACGTAGATGGGGACATCATACCCCTGAAGTTGCCAGTTCCCCGGCACCATGATGGTGTCCCACCCGCTCACGTCGAAGTCGGGCCTGTAGAAGTCCCCGGGGGTGGAGGCCGGGTTCGGGGCCAGGAAGAACTTCCATGGGCCATTCAACAGCTTGAGATACGGAGATGCGTAGCGGTCCGCCCTCAGAGCCGAGGCCTCATCCGGATAGGGCACCAGAGGCACATGCGCCGGCTCCTTGTTTCGTCCAACGACCAGATGGTTCTGCCAATCGGGAAGCCGCTCGAGTGACATACAAGTTCCTCCCTGCTCTGCATCTGTAACGGTGCTGAAGACAAACGATATTGCCAGTATGGCAGTCGGAGACAGATGAATCTTACCCCAGGAGGGCGAAGTAGCCAAGAAACGGACCCGCTCCCGACGCCCCAGGGCGCCCCAACATTCGTCATGGACAGCAAGAGGGGAGCCCCGAGCGCTGAGCCTCGGGGCTCCCCGGCGGGCGGCCTCTGAGCAAGCCACCCAAGGAAAGGGAGGTTCCGGTTAGCGGATCGCTCCGCTTTCCATCGAAAAAGATACACCCCCATCTTCCTCGCCTGATATCTGGCCCCCGCCACTCTCTCAATTTGACAAACAGAAATATTTAGATTATTATTTTCTCAAGAAAATGATTTTCCATAGGACGGCCATGAGGACGGA
>JAADGJ010000138.1 GCA_013152435.1 Chloroflexota bacterium
GGGATCCCCTGCTCTGGCGAGGGAGACCTGAAGAACGCGGTCGCCATGAAGGTTCTGGATGTGCTGGGGGCGGGGGGATCATACACGGAGTTCTACGCGATGGATTTCCGAGATCAGTTCGTCCTCATGGGACATGACGGTCCTGGACACATCGCGATCAGCGATCGCAAGCATGTCCTGCGGGGGCTGGGCCTCTATCATGGCAAGGCGGGGTTTGGCGTCTCGGTGGAGTTCAACGTCAGGACCGGGCCGGTCACCATCTTCGCTTGCACTCAGACGCGAGATGGACGCCTGAAATTCCTGGCCGCTGAGGGGGAATCCCTGCCCGGGCCCATCCTGCGCATCGGCAATACGAACAGTCGCATTCGCTTCCGGCTCCCACCTGCCGAGTTCGTGGACGCCTGGTGCGCGCAGGCTCCCACCCACCACTGTGCGCTCGGGGTCGGGCATGTGGCCAGCACGCTGGCGAAGTTCGCCCACCTGGAGGGGCTGCCGTTCGTCGAGGTGGGGCGGTCGAGTGTAGAGCATTGGGGGGCGTGAGCAGCGCTTGGTGAAGCCGGCCGGAGTGGGGGCGGTTGTTCACAGCGCCTTCGGCCGTGAGGGGGCCGCGGAAAGGTCAGGATGATCTCGCCAGGCGGTAGTAGATCTCCTGTCGCTATAGGCCGGGTGTGGGAGCCCGGCCTGCTATGATCATCCCGGATCGTTTCTGTAACGCTATGGGGTTACGGGTGAGGGGGCTCTATGGAGCGAGTGGCCTTTGTTCTCAAGGTGCGGGCCGACCGTATCGAGGAGTATAAGGAGCGTCATAAGCACGTTTGGCCTGAGATGTTGCAGGCCCTGCGGGAGGCCGGATGGCGCAATTATTCCCTCTTCATGCGGGAGGATGGTCTGCTGTTTGGCTACCTGGAGACCGAGGACTTCGATAGGGCGCTGGCCGCCATGGCCGAGCAGGATGTGAATGCTCGGTGGCAGGCGGAGATGGCGCCCTTCTTTGAGCGGCTGGAGGGGCAGCGCCCGGACGAAGGCCTGATTCGGCTGGAGGAGGTCTTCCATCTGGATTAATGTGCTCTTCCGGTTAAGGGGGATGGAGCCGGCGGCGATCTCGCGTTCGATTTCCACGCGCGGCAGGGGTGAGTCCTCTGATCGAGCGGATATTGCGTTGGGATGGATTCGGTGAGACGGATCCTGGCTTATGGGACGGCTTACCTACTGTGGGTGGTCACCATCGCGCTGAGCGTCCTGGGCGCGATCGTCGCCCGCAGCACCTATCAGTTGTTATTGACCACGACTGCCTGGCATCGGTATACCCTCCACGCGTTGAACCAGTTCCTCACCTTTTTTCTCGCCTTCCTGCTGCTTTGCCTCATCGTCTTCGTCGAATCCTTCTACCGCACGGGGGTTCGGAGGGGCGATCTGCTGGCCCGATTTTGCCTGCTCACGGCCATCGAGCTGGCCTTCTTTGCCGTGCTGCATGTGATCCGGGTGATCCTGCTGTGGGTTTCCGGCGCGAGCGTTACCCTCGGGTTTGCCATCATGGTGGGCGAGTTGGCGGGCGCGGCCGTTTTCTCCCTGCTGGCCCGTCGGCTGCGGCGGCCGACATCCACAGCGTTGAGGCGCTGACGTCCATCAATGGCAAAGGGCCCGGCCACGCGGCTGGGCCCTGCGTCGTCTGTCGGTCGGGAGGCTGGCCCGCGTTCACACGACCAGGGAGAAGTCGCGCAGGATGGATCCGCCGATGAACTCGCGCAGGATGGAATTGTCGGGGATCCACTTGGTGTCCACCGGCAGGAACCAGTTCAGGAACGCCAGCAGGCGCTTGGCCTCGATGTATTCCTGGGTTCTGGGTTTGATCTGTAGCAACAGCGGCTCGGCCAGCGGACGCAGCACGGCCAGCTCGTAGAGGAGCGCCGAGTTGAACATCACGTCGGCGTGTTCCTGGTAGGGGAAGATGTACTTCCTCTCGCCGCGACGGACGCTCTCCCAGCGCTGGATGGTCTCCTGAGCGGAATAGCCGCGATACGTCGCGTCGCGCACGATGCGGCGGATCAGCCGCGTGTCCGTCGTGGGCACGCGGTTGTGCTGGTCCAGGTTGAGCTGCGTCAGAGCGGAGACGTAGATGCGATAGATGCTGTCTCGCGGGATGTGGGGCACCAGCGCCGGGTTCAGCCCATGTATGCCCTCGACCACGATGACGTGCTCCCGCGTGAGTTGGACGGTGATGCCGCGCTCCCGTTTGCCCGTGCGGAAGTTATACCGAGGCAGCTGCACCATCTCCCCGTTCATGAGTTTGAGGAGTTGCTCGTTGAACAGCTCGAGGTCCACGGCCTCCAGCGCCTCGTAGTCGTAGTTCCCCTCCTCGTCCTTCGGCGTCTTCTCCCGGTCGACGAAGTAGTCGTCCAGCCCCAGGGCGAAGGGGCGTATCCCGTTGGCCAGCAGCTGGATGGCCAGCCGGCGGGCGAAGGTGGTCTTGCCTGAGGAGGAGGGGCCCGCGATCAGCACCAGCCGCACCTGGGGGCGCCGCTCCTGGATCTCCTGGGCGATCTGGGCGATGCGCTGTTCGTGGAGCGCCTCGGAGACGAGGATCACCTCCCGGGTGCGGTCGTGAGCGATGGCCTCGTTCAGGCCGCCCACGTCCTCCACGTGCATCAGCCGCATCCACTCGCCGTACTCGTGGAACACGGCCATCAGCTTGGGGTATGCCTTGTACGGCTGCAGCCGAGTGGGGTCGATGCGGCGCGGGAATTGGAGCACGAATCCGGGCGGGCAGTCTCGCAGGGCGAACCAACGCAGGTACCCGGTGGAGGGCACCATGTACCCCGGGAAGTAGTCCCGCACGCCGCGAATGCCGTATAGCGCCAGGTCGTTCTTGCTGCGGTGCTTCAGCAGCCGCACCTTGTCCATATCGCCGCGCGACCGGAAGAAGGCGATGGCCTCGGTCAGCGTCAGCTTCTCCCGTGTGATGGGCTCATCGGCCTCGACGATCTCCCGCATGCGCTCCTCAATCCGCTTCAACTCCTCCGGCGTGAACGCCTCACGGCCGCGCACCTGGCAGAAATAGCCCCCGAAGGTCAGCGAGTGGTCGACGTAAATGCGGGCCTCCGGGAACAGCTCGGCGGCGGCGGCGATCAGCAGCAGCGTGAGGGAGCGCCGATAGATGCGCATCCCGTC
Organism: Chloroflexota bacterium; assembly: GCA_013152435.1. Lineage (NCBI taxonomy): Bacteria > Bacillati > Chloroflexota > Chloroflexota bacterium. The sequence goes on from JAADGJ010000138.1 coordinate 3,169, forward strand.
CTGGGTGCGCATGGTCAGGGGGACCACGTCCACGTCCCTCTCCACCCGGTAGGTCAGCTCGTACAGCTCCCCATCGACCAGGGCGCCGGTCACCGGCGCGTCCAGGTCCAGATCGGCGGCTCGGATGTAGGCTTCCAGGCGGGTGCCAATGGGGGCCTCGTAGACCTGTCCGTCGGGAAAACGCACCTGAGCCGTGGTGCGGGGTTTCGATGGCCACACAGTATTTTCCTCTGCCCCGTGTTCGCTCACCCTCTTCACCTTTTCCGTCATCGATTCCTCTCTCCCTTGCTCGTCGTTTTTCGCTTCTTCGCGATGGATTCATACGGTTTCACTGTATCCCAATCTGGGCAGAAGTCAAGTGCCCTGAGGTACGCCCCGTCTGGCTTTGGGCTCGATTCCCCGCCACAGGTGGTACAGGGGAAAGAAGAAGGCCCCCCGTCTCATACGGGAGGCCCATCCGACGATCCGGTGGCGTTTGATCTCAGTTGTCGGCCTGTTTGCCTTCTGATCTGTGTGGCCGAAGGCCGTGCCCTCGCCGCACCACCCCACATCCGTGTTAAAGAGGTTTCTTACCAGGCTTTCCGATTGCCGATGTTCCTGCCATGTTCTCCGAGAGCGCGCTAAAGTCCCAGGCGCTCGAACTGGGATTCCGGCGCCTGGACCTCGCGCAGCGCCTGTCGGAGCTTCTCCTCGTATGTACGCTCGATGGGGGTGCCGGCCAGGTCGTGTTCCTGGTCCTCGTCCTCCCGGATGTTGAACAGCAGCGAGGGGTGGACGACATCATCCGGCGCTGCCGAGATCCGGGCCATCTCATCCGGACGGAAGCGCATCCGCCCCACCAGCATCTCCGTCTGCGGCATGTAGGGGCCGAACTCCAGGCGTCCGGTGAGATCGGGCAGCTCCCACCAGGGCGCCGTAGACCAGCGCAGCGAGTACGCCTCCAGGGGCGTGTTGTCGGGCGTCTGCGGATGCCGCAGATAGGTGTAATGTCCGTCGGTGTAGTTCACCCCTCTGCCCCACCAGCCGTACAGGACATAATCCCGAACGCGGTCCACCTTGCCCTCCAGAATGGGGATCAGCGAGCGTCCGTGGACCGGACGCGGCGGTTCCAGCCCGAACCATTCCAAGATGGTCGCGTACAGGTCCACGGTGGTGGTCAGGGCGTCGATGCGCTCACCGCCGCGGGCGCCGCCCGGGAGGTGGATCATCAACGGGGTGTGCGCGATGGTCTGATATGCCGGGCAGGCCGGCTTGCCCATCCAGCCGTGCTCACCCAGGAAGTGGCCGTGATCGGTCATCAGGATGATGGCCGTGTCGTCCCACAGTCCGAAGTCGTCCACGCGCTCCAGCAGGCGGCCCAGCCAGCGATCGGTCATGGTCACCTTCCCGGCGTACTGGGCGCGTATATGGCGCATCTGTTCCTCCGTCTCCCCCTCGATCCGGCCGTAGCGGTCCCAGATGTAGAGCGGGCCGTCCCAATCCGGATCGTACATGGTGTCGTAGGGGGGCGGCACGTGGAACGGCTCGTGGGGGTCGAACTCGTCGATCATCAGGAAGAAGTTCTCGTGGCTGTGATTGCGCTCCAGCCAGTCGGCCGCGGCCTGAAGCGTTCGAGGGGCGAAGAAGTCGGCCTCCCGGTTGAGGCGGCTCATGTTCCGCCAGTAGCGCGGGCTGAGCACGCCGTGGTACGGCGGTGGGTCCGGCCGGGGATCGGTGATCCAGGGGTCGTTCTCGTGGCCACGGATGAACTCCCATCCCTCGAAGTCAATGTGATAGTTCTCGCCGCCGCGCTCGAACAGGTGGTAATGGTCCGTGATGAGGTGGGTGAGCACGCCCGCCTGGCGGAGCAGCCGGGGGAGCGGGTGGTCCCAAGGTTCCAGGCTGCCCCACGGCCGCCATAGGAACTCCCAGTCGCCCGTCCACAGGTCCCGGCGGGCTGGCATGCAAGGGGCCGAGCCGATGTAGTTCTGCTCGAATACCACGCTGCGCTCCGCCAAGGCGTCCATGTTGGGAGTGCGTACCCAGTCGTTGCCGTAGATCGGTAGGAAGTGACGGTTCAGGCTGTCCAGCAGGATGCAGATGACTTTCATGGGGGCCTCCGTAGGGTTGGGTGTTATGTGTTGCGTGGTCTTGTCTTGGGATGGAGACGATGGGCGGGCACTTAGGTGGTTTCGTGGTTAAGGAGCCCGGGCGGACACCGGACGTGGGTAGGGGGCTGTGGGGGGGGCGTTGACATAGGTTGTCTCCTCCATGTATAATCCCAGGCGAACGCAGTGTCCTGCTTTCCCGGGTTGGACGTTCTTGTGGCACTCATGGAGCTGCGTTCTCGCGGCGGGGTGGTTTCGCGTTCGCCGCGGATATAGGATATTATGCGGAATCATCCCGCATCCGTCAACTGACCGGGGATGCGGTGATGTTCCATGTCTCACCGCTGAGTCACGGAGGGCGCGAAGAAGGAGAAACACGGGAGGAGCTCTGCGCCTTCTTGTGCCCGCTGCACAGGCTCGCGACTCGCTTCGCACAGGGGTTCGCTCATTTTGTGCTGCCGCCGATCCGCTTTTGCCGGCGCTTCCGTGGACGTTGCCGCAGCCGAGAATTCCTCCTCACTTCCCCGGCTCCTGATGTGAACATCTCTCCTTTGTGCTTGCGGTTATGTGCAGCGCTGCCGGAGGGGACTTGGAGGCTTCTGCGTGTTGCCATGACCTGCCGTGAGGATTTGTGATCCATGACGTATCCCATACTGGAACACGACCCGACTCGCGAGGCGCTCATTGAACCGGCTAAGGTCATCGAACCCCGCGATATGCCCGAGCATTGCGTCATCTGTTTCTTCCGAGAGGTGATCGAGAGGGTCGTTGAGGAACATGATGCCAGGGTGCTCGTCGAGAACCGATGGGAAGATGGCCCCCATCCCGTGTACGAGATCACCCACCGAGGCCAGCGGCTGGCCTTCTTCCACCCGGGCGTTGGGGCTCCCCTCGCCGCAGGTCTTCTGGAGGAGGTGATCGCGTTCGGCTGCCGCAAGTTCATAGCCTGTGGCGGATGTGGCGTGCTTGAGAGGGATATCGCCGTTGGCCATCTAATCGTCGTATCCGCTGCTGTTCGTGATGAAGGGGTTTCCTATCACTACCTTCCTCCCTCTCGTGAGGTTGAGGCCCATGAGAGAGGGATAAGCTCGCTGATTGCCGTGTTGAGGAATCGTGGGATTCCACATCGGGTGGGCAAGACCTGGACCACGGATGCCCCCTATCGGGAGACTCCGGACGTCATCGCGAGGCGGAGGGAGGAGGGGTGTCTGGTTGTGGAGATGGAAGCGGCCGGGATGATGGCCGTAGCTCACTACAGAGATGTGGTGTTCGGTCAAATCCTGTATGGAGGGGACGATCTCAGTGGCGACGAGTGGGATAACCGGAGCTGGCAATCTCGGACGGCCATCCGGGAGAACCTCTTCTGGATCTGCGCGGATGCCGTGCTGACGTTGTAGCAGAGGAGTGCGGTAAAGGGAATGCGATCCGCCCCTCCTCGGTTCCTGGCGTGAGAGCCCTTTCTGGGCGCTCGCGCTTCCACGCGGCGCCATCGAGGATATTTTGAGGGAGGTTTATGAGCGAATCACCGCGAATGGGAACCCGTGCCGTCTGGGCGGGGGAGCAAGAGGATTGGATGCAGGGGGCCACCCAGGTCCCCGTGGTTCACAGCGTCTCCTTTGGATACCGGGATGTGGATGAATGGCTACAGGTCGCGCTGGGTGAGAAGAGGGGCCACATTTACAGCCGCAATACCAATCCCACGGTGCACGCGTTCGAGGAGAAAGTCCGCAGTTTGGAGGGGGCAGAGGCAGCCACCAGCGCCGCAACCGGCATGGGGATCATCAGCAGCACGCTGTTCGCACTCCTTTCACCGGGGGACCGGGTTGTCTCCGTGAAGGACACATATGGTGGAACCAATGTGATCTTCTCGGAGTTCATGCCGCGCTTCCACATAGAGGTCACACTGTGCGACACCGTTGACCACGCCCAGATTGAAGAGGAGGTGGCGAAAGGGTGTAAAGTGCTGTATCTGGAAAGCCCCACCAATCCCATGCTGAAGGTCGTCGACCTGGCCCGTTTGGCGGCGGCAGCTCACGCGGTGGGGGCGATGGTCATCGTGGACAACACCTTTGCGACGCCCATCAACCAGAACCCATTGCAATTGGGGGCGGACCTGGTGCTGCACAGCGCGACCAAGTTCCTGGGCGGGCACGCCGATGCGCTGGGGGGCGTGGTCTGTGGCAAGCGGGAGTGGATCGAGCGGATCTATCACTACCGGGAGATCAACGGGGCGGCCTTGCATCCCATGGCCGCTTACCTGTTGCTGCGCGGCATGAAGACGCTTCATCTGCGGATCCGCCAGCAAAATGCCAGTGCCCTTCGGATCGCGCAGTTCCTGGAGGGACATCCGGCGATTGAGCGCGTGTTCTATCCTGGCCTGGCATCCCACCCTGGGCATGACATCGCCCGCCGACAGATGCGGGGATTCGGCGGGGTGCTGAGCTTCATGTTGAAGGAGAACAGCTTCGATGCATTGCGCCGCTTCCTGCCAAGGCTACGTTACGCCCACGCGGCGGCCAATCTCGGCTCGGTCGAGACGATAGTGGGGCCGCCCGCTACAACCAGCCACGTGGAATGCACCCAGGAGGAGCGGGCAGCGTTGGGGATCCCGGAGAGCCTGGTGCGCTATTCGGTGGGGATTGAGGACACGGAGGATTTGATCGCGGATCTGGAGCAAGCGCTGCGCCCGTTTATATAGGCGTTGAAGATCGCGGCGCTGGCAACACCGCACGATTTTGCCTTCCCTGCCCCTCGTTCGATGTGGGGCTATCGCTGTGCGGTTGAGGCTCATAAAAGAGGCGTACGGATGCCATCTTTCGCGCCGTCCCAGATCGTGTTGCTGGTAGTGCCGCCTGCCTTGCTGGGCACGACCTATTTCGCCTTCAGGGGGTTGGCTGCCTGGCTGGGGCCTGCGAGAGGATACCTCGCAGGCTTTCTGTTCTACTGGGTCTTCTGGTGTTTCCTGGCCTCGGTGTTAATCGTCGGCCCGGAGGGACTGCGGGAGATGTTTGGAACCCCGCGCCCGAGATTCGGGAAGCCCGCCTGGTTGGGATTCCTCCTCCTGTTGGGGCCGCCGCTGGTGATGTACGTGACGAGGTTTCCGGCGGAGGTGAAGGGGGCGAGTCTGACGATCATCATCTATTCCGCCCTGTTCGCGTTGGCCAATGGCACGATGGAGGAGGTGCTCTGGCGGGGGACTTATGTGATCGCCTTTCCGGATAGCTGGCTATGGGCATATCTTTACCCGGCCGTCTGGTTTGGGCTGTGGCATCTATCGCCGCAGGTGGTGTACCCCAGCGAGATGGCGGGCGGTGCGCTGGCATTCGCGCTGATGTCCATTTCCCTGGGATTGGTGTGGGGCTGGGTGGCAAAGACGACAGGCTCGATCCAGTGGACGGTGATGGCTCATATCCTGCTCAACTTTGCCGGGCTGGCTGGGCGTTCATTCCTGTGAGCTCCGGAGTGCCCGACCTTCAGGCCGCCAGAATGGAAAGGAGGGATGGCCATGGGGGAGATGGTCGTGCGAGTTGTGGCGGGGGCGCTTCTACTGGCGCTGCTGGCCTTATGGCTCTTTGGCGAGCGCTGGCGCCTGCTTCGGCGTTCGACGTGGCGCTTCCTACGCGAGGGTGGCTTGCGGCGACTCTTGAATGGGAGCGCTCTGCATGCGTATGCCTATGGGCGGTGGACCAATCAATATCTGGATGTGCTGATCCACCGCATTTATCCAAGGCTAGATGCGCGTGGTCGGCAGCGCTGGGCGGACCACTACCACAGCAAGGTGCTCACCCCGGAACATGCCCGGGCGATCATCACGCTCGACGAGGACATACCGCTGCGGGATCTAGAGCAGATCATTCCTTACCCGGCGGCGCGGGACATCGTGCTAAAGGGGCCGCCTGATGTGGCGGTCTACGAGTGCGGCTGTCGGCATGTGCGTGCCAACCCTTGCGAGCCGACCCAGGTATGCATGATCATTGGGCAGCCCTTTGTGGACTTCGTTCTTGAGCACAACCCACAGAGCAGCCGTCGGATCACCCAGGACGAGGCATTGGCTTTGCTGCAGGCCGAGCATGAACGGGGGCATGTGCATTCGGCCTGGTTCAAGGACGTCTGCCTGGACCGCTTCTACGCGATATGCAACTGCTGCAAGTGTTGCTGTGGCGGGATAGAAGCGATGACGAAATACGGGGTCCCGCTGATGGCCTCTTCGGGTTATGTGGCTCAGGTGGATAAGGCACTTTGCGCTGCCTGTGGAACCTGTGAGGAAGCCTGTCCCTTCGAGGCGATTCAGGTGGGAGAGAGCGCCATCGTGAGCTGGGAGGCGTGTATGGGGTGTGGCGTTTGCGTAGGACAGTGCCCCAATGAGGCGATATCATTGGAGCGTGATGAGAGGAAGGGGGAGCCGCTGGACGTGCGAGCGCTGGCAGGGCTGGAGCCTGTCGTAGGGGGTTCATGAATCATCTCCGCCTGATCTGCTCGCTTTGAGGCGAGGCTGATGTATTGGGGGCCTGGTCCTCGGGCGATCGTGGTGCCCGGGGGAGCAGATCGGCGAGAATGATGGGAGAGGCACAGAGGATGGATGCCCTCTGTGCCTCCGGGGTCGGGAAAGAGGTCCGCCACCTCTCTCAGTCGAAGCGGCCCTTCCCCTCGTACTCGTTCACCACCTTCAGCACCGGGCAGAACGAGGCCTCTGGAATGGGGCAGCGATCAGGCTCGAGGAATTCCACCGTGCCCGCGGTCTTGACGGTGCCCTCCCCGCGAAGATTGGCATAGTTGCCGGTGCCTGAGAGGATGACGAAGTTCCCCTCCGCCTCGAAATGCCAAACTCCATCTTCGTCTATGTTCAGGTTGGTGAAATCGGAGTCGACTTTCAGGCTGATGGAGCTCTGGGCATCCGTCTCGCTCGCCAGGAGCACCGTGCCGTGCACGGTATCCCATTGAAAGTTCCCCCAATCGCCTGTGATGAACGTGATATCCGAGGCCGCCCCGCTATCCTGTACCAATCCATCGGCTGACCAGATCCCCCGGGTGGCGGGTAGCGAGCCCATATCGCCGTATCCCTCTTGATGAAGCGTGAAGGATATGGCGGGTACGGGGGTCGGCGGAATCGGGGTGGCGATGAGGTTGGGTGCCACTGGCGCACAGGCGATCAGTCCCGCCAGCACCATGGCCCCGACCAACACTACGGCCACTGTGGGGATCCATAAGCTCTTCTTCATCGTCCTTTCTCCTTCATGACTCGCGAACATCCCCGAGCTCCTTCGTCGCTCCTGCAACGGGAAACCCCTCCGGAAGGAGCCTTCTTTTGTGGAGCGTGTAGCTGAGGGATGCCCTCAGGCACCTCGCCGATCAATTCTCAGATGTTCGATATGTGAGTGACGCTCGGCCGTGCACGGATATCTACGCACATCATACCCAATGGCCATCGAGAAAACGTCGAGAGAACATCGTTTGCAGACAGGCCGAGACGGGGGTCGCCTTCGCCGGACCGCAACCTCGTGTCAATCTTCTTCCCAGCCGCCGGCGGAGGGGGCGAGGAGGGAACGGATGGCCGAGAAACTGCATATCACCCTGTTGGGAAGCCCGGGCGTGACCTTGGGGGAGGAGCCAGTGACCGGTTTCGTCTCCAACAAGGCCCGAGCGCTGGTCTATTACCTGGCCGCTACAGGGCAACCACACACCCGTGGTGCCCTGGCTGGCCTCCTTTGGGGCGACGTGCCCGACGCGACCGCCAGGAGGAATCTGCGTGATGTGCTCTCCAACCTGCGGCGTCTGATCGGGCCTTACCTGCTCATCACCCGCCAGACGGTGGGGCTCAACCGAGAGGCCCCTTGCGTTGTGGACCGTGAGGACTTTTCGGCCAGGCTGTCGCGTGTCCGGCGCGCCGAGCCGCCCGCCACACCGTTGACTTCCGCGGAGCTGACATCCCTGAGCCGGGCGGTGGACCTGTGCCAGGGCGAGTTCCTGGCCGGCTTTTACGTGTCCGGCGCCCCGCTCTTCGAGGAGTGGGTTTTGGGGGAACGGGAGCACTTGCGGCGGGAGCTGGAGGACGCGCTGGAGATGCTGGTGCGCGGGCACAGCGCCCGGGGGGAATGCGAGCCCGCCATCACCTACGCCCGGCGGTGGCTGTCCCTGGATCCCCTGCGCGAATCGGCTCATCGCGCGCTGATGCAGCTCTACGCCTGGTCCGGCGATCGGGCGACGGCCCTGCGTCAATACCAGGAATGCGTTCGCGTCCTCAGAGAGGATCTGGGCGTCGAGCCCTCGCCGGAGACCGTGGCCCTCTACGAGCGCATTCGCGCCGGTGAAATCGATCGTGGCATGCCCCAACGGCGAGAGCGAGCCGTCCGAGGCTATGAGCTGCGCGAGCGCATCGGCGCAGGCGGCTTCGGCGTGGTCTACCGCGCCTATCAACCCTCCGTTGGGCGGGAGGTAGCGGTCAAAGTCATCCCGCCCCGGTACGCCAATCATCCCGATTTCATCCGCCGCTTCGAAGCAGAGGCCCAACTGGTGGCGCGGCTGGAGCATCTGCACATCGTTCCCCTTTATGACTACTGGCGGGAGCCGGACGGTGCCTATTTGGTCATGCGCTGGCTGCGCGGCGGCAACCTGCGCGAATCGCTCCGGCGCGGCCCGTGGAGCCTGGAGGCCGCTGCCCGGTTGCTCGATCAGCTCGCCGGCGCGCTGACGGTTGCCCATCGTCAGGGCGTGATCCATCGAGATGTCAAGCCGGAGAACATCCTGCTCGACGAGGAGGGCAATGGTTACCTCTCCGACTTCGGTATCGCCAAAGACCTGATGCGCCCCACAGGCGTGATGGAGACCGGTGCTGTTGTCGGCTCGCCGGCCTATGTTTCTCCCGAGCAGGCGCAAGGCGGATCGCTTACGCCTCAGAGCGATCTCTACAGCCTGGGCGTCGTGATGTACCAGGTCCTGGTGGCCGAGCATCCCTTTCCCGGCCTCTCCCCGGCGGAACAGCTGATCAAACACCTGACCGAGCCGCTGCCGCCGATGCGAGAGCGACGCTCCGATCTGCCCGAGGCCCTGGAGGAGGTGATCCAGCGGGCGACGGCCAAGGATCCGGCGGAGCGGTACCCCGACGCGCGGGCCTTCGCCGCGGCCTTCCGTGAGGCGATATCCGGCCCGGAGAGGGAGGCCGCCGCCTCGCCGCCGGACTGGGCGCCGCTGGAGATGGTGAATCCGTACAAGGGGCTGCGGGCCTTCGAGGAGGCCGACGCGGCCGACTTCTTCGGCCGCGAGGCGCTGGTCGAGCGGCTGTTGGCGCGTCTGGCCCTCACCCCCCACCCGGCCCGCCTTGCGGCGAGCCACCCTCCCCCATCTCCCGCCGGCGGGAGAGGGG
>JAADGJ010000139.1 GCA_013152435.1 Chloroflexota bacterium
GGGGTGAAGGTCGGCGTGGGGCCCGGGCGTGTCGTGGGCGTGGGGGGGGGGATCGGGGTGGGCGTCGCAGGCGGCAGGATCGCCGTGGCGGGGGCGACACCGGACGCCTGCGCCAGCGCTGGCGTGTTCGTGAGCGAGGTCGGGCGTGGCGTGCGCGTCGGGCGCGGTACAAAGCTGCCGCACGCCAGGATCAGCAGGCTCACGAGGATGGTGATCAGGATGATGATGGGGTTGTGTGCTTTCCGTTGGCCCATGTCTCGTTCGTTCTCTCCGATGGCATTGGCTCTCATGTTGGTGCCGTTGTGCGGCCGAGCGTGGGAGCTCGGCCTGCTGTGTATGGCCGGACTGTCTTCAGCGGCGCCAGCTCCCATGCTGGCGCTGGTGTGCGGCCGAGCGTGGGAGCCTACGGCCTGCGTGTGGCCGGACGCGAGATCTCGGTTCGTTCGTGATCGTGTCTTTAGCGGCGCTGGCTCTCATGCGGGCGCTGTTGTACGGCCGGGCGTGGAAGCTCGGCCTGCGTGTGGCCGGGCGTGAGATCTTGGTTCGTTCGTGATTGTGTCTTCAGCGGCGCTGGCTCTCATGCGGGCGCTGTTATGCGGCCGAGCGTGGGAGCTCGGCCTGCTGTGTATGGCCGGACTATCTTCAGCGGCGCCAGCTCCCATGCTGGCGCTGGTGTGCGGCCGAGCGTGGGAGCCTACGGCCTGCTGGGTGTGCAGCCGGTGTGGGGGCTCGATCGGCTGAGTGTGCCGTCCCTACTCGTCGCTCGCCGACAGGAGTAGCCTGAGCTGGCGGGCGGTGTCCACCGCCTGTCCCTGCCAGTGGTTGTTCGCGAACAGATAGACGCTCTGCGCCTTCTCCGCCAGGGAGCGGATCTTCGGCACCCACTCCTGTAGCTCCTCGACCGAGTAGCTGTAGTCGTACCGCTCCCATGCTTGCTCGTGTTGCCACCACTTGGCCGCGTTGCGCCCGTGGAAGCGTACGTAGGCTACGTCCGCCGTCGCCCGGGCGATGGGTGGCACGAGCCCCCGCAGCCGTGGCTGGTCCACGCAGCAGAACCCCATCCCCAGCCGCTCCAACAGCTCGAAGGTCGCCTCGGTGATCCAGCCTCGGTGGCGGAACTCGACCACCACGGGGAGGTCGGCCAGCCCCTCCCGCAGCCGCGCCAGGTACGCCCGGTTCTCGGCGTTGGCCTTGAAGGAGTACGGGAACTGGGCCAGCACGCATCCGAACTTGTCCTGCTCGATCAGCGGCCTCAGCGCGTCCCGGAACGCGGCGTACGCCTCGGGCGTCGCCTCCTCACGCTTGTGGGTGAGCACGTCCGTCGCCTTGAGCGTGAAGCGGAACCCGGGCGGCACCTTCTCGGCCAGCTGCGCCAGCGTCCTGGCGTTGGGCAGGCGGTAGTAGGTGAAGTTCAGCTCGCAGGCCCGAAACTCCCTGGCGTAGTAGCTCAGCCACTCCTGCTTGGGCAAGTCGGGCGGATAGAAGGGCCCAACCCAGTCGTTATAAGAAAAGCCCGACGTGCCGATATACAGTTCAGCCATCGATCCCCCCTGGCGGCCATTGCCCCCTTGCCAGTTCACCTATTCACCGCCTTGCCGGTCCGAGAATACGACGATGTGATGAAAGACGATAGGCGAAAGATGACCGCGTCCCCGGCTCACCTTGCCACCGTGTCCCGGCTCCCGATCGTGCCATCTGTATCTCACAGATCAGTGGGATGCTCTTGTGGTGTGCGTTCAAATGCGCTCAGAGCGGACAACAGTTCGCGACACCGACACGGAGATGGTTATCCTCTTTGAGCGGGTTCGTCGTCCGCCTCCTCGCTGACTCGCCTCCTCGCTGACTCGCTTCCTCGCTGATTCGCCTCCTCGCTGATTCGCTCACTTGCCCACCCGCACCGTCTGCTCCAGCCGGGCGTGGTCGGAGCCGTCCACCAGCGGCAGGCGGGTCACGGTGGCCGGGTCGTACATGCCCACGGCCAGCCAATATTCCCCTTCCGGCGCATCGGGCGCCACCGACACCGGGTGGACGTCCGTCACGACCTCGCCGGGGAGCCATCCGCTCATGGGCAGACCGCCGCCGCCCGGCGGGCTGTCGTGCTGCCCACGCAGCCCGTCCGGGCCCACCAGGTGCACGAAGACGGTGTAGTTCGGCGAGGGTGCATCGCCCGCCTTCCAGTATAGCGTGACCTTCAGCTCCTCGCCCGGCTTGACGCGTGTGGGCTCCAGGTCGTATCCCAGCAATTGCACCCCGTTCTGCCACTGGGCCTTCTGGGTGTACTGCATGCGCGGCGGCCCGAAGCGGCGCCACCGCTCAATGCGCATCGGCATGCCGCCCAGGTCGGTGCGGAAGGCCATCAGCTCCACCAACGTGCCGTCGGAGGCCAGTGGCATCAGCAGGCGGGAGTCCACCACCCGGGGGCGCAGCCGGGCGCCCATGTCCCACGGATCCGTGCCCCGCACCACGCCCAGCGCCACCCGGTACTCCGGGTATTGCGCCGTCCACCACGGCATGTCGCTGATCTCCAGCTTGATCGTCTCGCCGGGTTGCCAGCGACTGGTGGGATACCAATACTGTACCCCGGGCCGCTCCGTCAGGTCCATGCCGCCGATCACCTGGCCCTCGCCGTCCAGCAGGTAGAGCGCGATGGCGTAATCCTCGTCCATGGGGCGCAGCGCCTGGAAGTAGAAGAAGAACCGCAGCGGGGTCTGGGGCATCTCCGTGTGACGGCCGCTCCACAGGTCGAACCCGATCAGCCGCAGCGCGGGCTCGCCCTCGCCCGGCGGGGTGAATTCCACCACGGCCTTGTAGTCGGGCCGGGGATCGTCTACCCGGGCGAAGTCGTAGAAGCCATCGGGCAGCGGCTGCGGGGGAGCGCCGCGCTTCAGGAGCAGATAGCCGTCCTCCGCCCGCACGATGCCGAACTCACCCTCCCGGATCATGGCCTCGATATCGGCGAACATGTTGCGCTTGTTGGCCAGCGAGGAGACGTCCACGAAGATGTACTCCGCGTCCCCCACGTAGGGGAAGCGGTAGAGCACGCGCCGCTGGGAAACGTGCGGGTTCAGGTTGGGCTGGGCGGACACGGAGGCGTCGGGCGGGATCTGGCGGGCGATCTCCTCGCCCAGCCGGTGGTGCTCGGTGACCCGATAGGGCTCGAAGGCCCGGGCCAGCGGCGTGTAGCCGTGGTAGTAATGGTAGAAAAGGGCGGCCGCCAGGGCCCAGGTGGTGATCGCCGCCACGGCGATGGGGCGGCGGCCGGGCCATCTGCGCTCGACCCATTCGCATAGCCAGGCGCTACCCAGGACAGCGGAGATCATCAGGCCCGGCACGATGGGGGCGACGTAGTGGTACTTCTGCACGAAGTGCATCGGCTCGTGATCGCTGAGCAGGTTGATGGCCAGGTCGGGCAGGGCGAAGCTCAGCGTGATCGGGTGGAGCAGGGAGAGGAACCCCACCTGGAAGAACAGATCCCGCAGGTAGGCCAGGTTGCGTGAGGTCAGCAGCGCGCCCAGGACCACGTCCGGGCGCAGGATGATGGCGCGGGCCAGGCCCAGCGGGCCGTCGCCGATGTCGCCGTAATAGCGCAGATAAGGGGATCGATCCCCCTCGAAGTACGGGATGATGACGCCCACGGCCAGCGCGAACCAGACCAGGGCCACGGCCGCCGCGGCCAGCCCCTGACGGGGGCGTCGCAGCCGCCAGGCGATGTACAGCCCCATCAGGAAGACGGTCGCCGGGATCTCCTCTTTGGTCGCCATGGCCAGGATGGCGAAGAGCCAGAAGAGGCCGAAGCGGCCCTTTTGTGCGTAGTAAAAGGAGAAGAGCAGCAGCGGGGCGGCCAGCGAGACGGCGTGGAACTCCCACAGGTTGGCGGCCTCCAGGCCGGGCAGCAGCAGGTAGATGGCGGCGAAGGCGACGCCGGCCCAGCGGCGTTTCAGCTTCTCCGCGGCCAGCCAGTACACCGGCCAGGCGCCCAGCGCCAAAACCACGGTTTGCAGCACCAGCAGCGCCTCGGGCGAGGACCAGACCCAGTAGATGGGCGCGATGAGGAAGTAGATGGGCTCGAAATGCATGGCCATCCGGTTGTCCGTGGCTAGGTCCAGGTCGACCCCCCGCCAGTTGGTGAAGGCCAGCGGCCGGCCGTGGGCCGTGTTCCACACCGCCTGATCCACGTTGCCCAGGTCGAAGGCGTTGGTCATGAAGGCGCGATGGCGCGTCACCGAGAGCCAGGTGAACAGCCCGGCGTACGCCAGGACCAACGCCCACACGGCGAGGGTATAGGGTAGGGTATGACGTAGCGGCGATCCATGAATCGCCGCTACGTCTTGGGTGATTCGTCGTTCGTCTCTCACGGCAGCTCGATGAATTTGACCCAATAGGTGTAGGGCATCTTCGCGATCTTCTCCATCAGCTCGTCGGGGACGGGCTCGTCCAGGCCGAGCACCATGATGGCCTTGCCGCGTGGCGTGCGGCGTCCCACGTGCATGAAGGCGATGTTGATGTCGTTTTCGCCCAGCAGAGTGCCCAGCCGCCCGATCACCCCCGGGCGATCCTGGTGCCGATCCAGCAGCAGGTAGCCCCGGGCCGGGAAGGCCACCCACAGATCGTCGATGGCGACGATGTAGGGCTCGTCTTGCAGCACCGTGCCGCGCAGGGTGAGCGTCGCCTCGCTCATCGCCAGTTGGAGCGTGAGCATGTTCTCGTATCGCTCGTGGTGATGGCGCTGCTTATGCTCGATCAGCGTCAACCCGCGCCGCTCGGCGATGACAGTCGCGTTGACCAGGTTGATCCGCTCATCGACCACGTCCTCCAGCAGGCCCTTGAGCGCGGCGGCGCACAGATAGGTCATGTCGTATTCCGCGATGGGCCCGTGAGCGGTGAGCTCGACCTGCTGGACGTTGGCGTGCTCGAACTGGGATGCGAAGCGCCCCATCCGTTCGGCCAGATCGATGTAGGGGGTCAGCGCATCCATCGCCTGCGGCGGTACGATGGGCACGTTCACCGCATTGCGCGCGATCTTCCCGTCCAGCACGGCCAGCACCTGCTCCGCCACGTCGACGGCGACCCGTTCCTGCGCCTCCGTGGTGGATCCGGCGATATGCGGGGTGAGCACCACGTTGGGATGGGTGCGCAGCGGATCGTCCGGCGCCAGCGGCTCGTGCTCGTAGACGTCCAGCGCGGCCCCCGCCACCTGGCCGGACTCCAGCGCCTCCAGCAGAGCGTCCTGATCGACGATCCCGCCGCGAGCGCAGTTCACGATGCGCACGCCACGCTTGCAGCGGGCCAGCGCCTCCCGGTTGAGCAGGCCACGCGTGCTGTCGGTGAGGGGCATGTGCAGGCTGATGAAGTCGGACTCGGCCAGCAGTCGATCGAGCGGGACCAGCTCCACGGCCAGGTTGGCCGCGTACTCCTCGCTGACGTAAGGATCGTAAGCGATCACCTTCATGCGCAGCCCGTGGGCGCGGCTGGCCACCAACGACCCGATGCGGCCCAGGCCCAGGATGCCGAGCACCTTGTCCTGGACCTCGACGCCGATGAACCGGCGCCGATCCCACTCGCCACGCCGCATGGAGGCATCCGCTTGCGGGATGTTGCGGGCCAGCGCCAATAGAAGCGCGATGGCGTGCTCGGCGGCGGCCACCACGTTGCCGGTGGGGGCGTTCACCACGATCACGCCCGCCTGTGTGGCCGCTTCCACGTCGATATTGTCAATCCCAACGCCCGCCCGGCCGATCACCTTCAATCGGGTGGCCGCGGCGATCATGTCCGCCGTCACGCGCACGCCGCTGCGCACGATGAGGGCGTCGTACTCCGGCAGGATAGCCAGAAGCTCTTCCGGCTTCAGCGGATACCGCTCATCCACGTCGGCTCGCTCGCGTAGCAGTTTCACACCTGCTGGGGACAGCGGGTCGGCGATCAGAATCCGGGGCCGATCGTTCGCCTCATCCCTCGTTTGCGCAGGAGATTCGTTCATGGTACGTAGCAACGTCTCCCTCCTTTCGCTTTTCCGGCCTTAACGCACGGTGATGGGTTGAGATAGGAGCACCCGATCGCCCTGGGGAGCGCCGTTCGCGTCCGTCACCGGCAGGCGAACCCCCGAGTCGGACAGGTACATGCCTACCTCTATCTGGTACAGGCCGGGCGACGCCTCTGGCGCCACGGCAAAGCGAACGTCGTCCACCACGATTTCCCCCGGCATCCAGGTATACGTCGGCCGCAGCCCCCTATCGGGGAGGCTGTCTCGTTGGCCGCGCACCTGGTTCTCGCCATCGAGCAGGTGGACAAAGACGGTATAGGATTGGGTGATGGGAGCGCGCGCCCGCCAATACAGGCGCACGCGCAGCTCCTGCCCCGGCCGCACCTTCGTGGGCCGCACGTCGTATCCCAGGAGGCGCACCTGGCCGCCCAGGTCCGCGTTGACCTGATGGGCCATGCGGGGCGGCGTGAACTGGCGAGGGGGGACCTCCTCCGCCGCTCCCCACAGTCGGTTGCGCAACGTAGCCAGTTGCAGCAGCGTGCGCTCCCCCGGGAGGCGCACCTGCCAGCGTGACGTGATCACCTGAGGGGGCAAGCGGCGTCCCAATGCCCAGACATCATCCCCTTCGTAGACCCCTAGCGCCACGCCGAATTCCGGGATATCCCGGGTCCACCAGGTGACCGGGTTGAACTCGATGCGGATGATCTCGCCGGGCTGCCAGCGGCTGGTGGGATACCAGACCAGGGCGGCCGGGGGTTCCGTGGTCGCCCCAACGACGGAGCCGTCCGGGTCGAGCTGAAACAGCGCGATCTGGTAGTCCGTCGTCAGCGGCCGCAGCGCCTCCATGTACAGCGTGTACAGGCGCTCGTCCCCGCGGCGGCCGCGGATGTCGTAGCCGTGCAGGCGCAGCGCGTCCCCGAAGTCGACCGTCAGGGGATATTCGGGGGCCGGGTCACGGACTCGCAGAAAATCGTAGAACGCGTCGGGGAGCGGCCGTTGCGGCGCGCCCCGGCGCAGCAGGATGTATCCATCCTCCGCAGCGACGAGGCCGAACTCGGGGCTGCCGACCACCTCGTCCCGCATCCAGGTCAGGAAGTTGTCCTTGTTGGCCGTGAACGTGGCCGCATCCAGCAGCAGATACTCGGTATTCAGCGAGTAGGGGAACAGGTTGATGCGATCGCGCTGGCTGAAGTGCGGGTTCAAGTTATGCTGCGCCGAGAGGCTGGCGTCGTCCGGGATCAGCCGGGCGATGTCTGCCAGCCGTCGGGCGTGCTCCGTCACCCGGGGCCAGACGAACCCTTCGGCCAGCGGGGTGAACCCGCGGTAGTAGTGATATCCCAGGGAGCAAGCCAGGACCCACAGGCTGAGGAGCGTGGCGATGCGGCGTGTGCGGCCTGGATCCCCCCGCCCAAGCCGGCGGCTCAGCCAGGCGGCTCCCATGATCCCGGACACGATCACGATGGGGACCAGCGGGGCGGCGTAGTGGTACCGCTCCAGGTAATGCATCTGCGGGTTGTCGCTGATGAGGTTGACCAGCAGGGAAGGGGCCAGCATGGCCAGGGTGGCCGGGCTGAGCAGGGAGAGCCACCCGACCGGCATGAGCAGCCGAAGCACATATTTCAGGTTGTCTCGGGTGAGCAGCCGGGCCAGCGTGAGCACCATGGGGGCCCCGCCCTCGCCCACCAATCCGGCCGAGTCGTAGTATTCCAGATACGGCGAGCGGCCGCTGGTGTTGTACATCGGCACGATCACGAAGGCCGCCACCAGGAACCAGACGACGCCGATGATGGCCACCGGGATCCCCAGTCGGGGCTTTCTTTGCACGAATGCGGCATACAGCCCCATCATGGCGACCAGCAAAGGCATCTCCTCCTTGGTGGCGGCGGCCAGCAGCGCGAAGATCAGGAACATGCGGGTGCGGCCGGAGAGCAGCCCGTAGGCGGCGAAGAGGAGCAGGCTGGCGGCCAGGGTCACCGCGTGGAAGTCGAAGCGGTTGGCGGCCTCCAGCGCCGGGAACAGCAGGTATGCGGCCGGGAAGACAACGGCCGGCAGGCCGTCCCCCAGCCGATCTCGGGCCAGCCAGTAGGCGGGCAGCGCGCCCAGGGCGATCACGACCGACTGGAGGACCAGCAGCGCTCGGGGATCGCTCCAGATCCAGTACAGCGGCGCGATGAGGAAATAAATGGGCTCCACGTGCATGGCCAGCCGGGTGCCCGCCTTAAAGGTCTTGGCTCGTCCCTCCCAGTTGGTGAAGGCCAGCGGCTGCCCCCTCGCCGTGTTCCACACCGCCTGATCCACGTTGCCCAGATCGTACGCGTTCGTCTGCAACGCCTCGTGGCGGGCGATCGTCAGCGCGCTGAAGAAGATCATATAGGCAGCCATGAGGAGGAGCACGATCAGGAGAGCGGGTTGTCGCATCGTCTTACGTTTTGCGCGATACGCAATACGTAATACGTAATCCACAATGCGTGTTGCGTATTGCGTGTTGCGTGCTGCGTGTTGCGTGTTGCGTGGTGCGTGTTGCGTGTGGGTGCTCATCGGACGCGCACCGCGTTCTCTAGGAGGATGTGATCGCCTAGGGGAGTGCCATCCGGCCCCGTCACCGGCAGGCGAGCCCCTGTGGCGGGATCGTACAGGCCCACCGCGATGGCATAGCTTCCGGGGGGCGCGTCGGCGGCGACCTGGAACGCGTATGGGTCCCGCACCTCATCCCCGGTCGTCCACAGCGGTAGCGGCTGCGTGCCGAAGACGGGCGGGTTGTCCTGTTGCCCTCGCAGGGTGCCTTGCTCGTCGATGAGATGGACGAACACGGTGCGGGCGGGCGGGCTCGTCGTCAGGGCGCGCCAGTATAGCGTCACGCGTACGGTCTCCCCTGGTTGTACCTTGGGCGTCTCCACGCGATAGCCCACCAATTCGATCAGATCCCCCATCCGGGCGCCGACCTGATGCGGGACGCGCTCCGGCAGGCGATCCCGATATTCCGGTATCGGCGCTGGGCGACGCTTGCCCTGACGGAAGCGCATCAGGTGCAGGATCGTCCCGTCGCCCAAGAGCCGGGGGGCCAGTTGGCTCTCCCGTATCTGTGGCCGGAGCCGGGCCCCCACGTCCCATGCGTCGGACCCGTCCAGGATGCCCATCCCCACGGAGAACTCCGACAGCTCGCCCGACCACCAGGTGAACGTGTCGGCGATCACCCGGATCGTCTCCCCCGGCTGCCAGCGGCTGGTGGGATACCACACCAGCGTCATCTGCGGGATCTCCGTCGCGCCGCGGAGCTGATAGCGCTCGTCGGCCAGGTAGAGCGTGATGGCGTAATCCCGCTTCAGCGGGCGCAACGCCTGGAAATAGAGCGCGTAGAACGGCTCGCCGTAGCGTCGGGGCAGGATATCGAACCCCAGGAAGCGAACGGCATCGCCGAAGTCCACCACGGCCGGGTACTGTGGATTGGCCTCGGACGTGCGGGCGAAATCGAAGAACGCATCGGGCAGCGGCCGTGGCTCGGCACCACGGCGCAGGAGGACATACCCGTCGGCCGCGTCGATCACGCCGTACCCCGGCCGCTCCACGACGTTCTCTTTTAACCAGGCGTGCATGTTGCGGTAATTGTAACCGGGATACGTGGTAACGTCCAAAAGCAGGTATTCGCCGCTGACGTCATAGGGGATGATCGTGATGCGCTCTCGCTGGGAGAGGTGCGGGTTCAGGTTCTGTTGGGTGGATACGCTGGCGTCCGGGGGGATCTGCGCCAGGAAACGACGCAGCAGGCGATGATGATCCGTCCTCTCGGGGGGGCGGTAGTCGGGAGCCAGCGGCGTGAATCCCCCCTGGTACTGGGCGATCAGGCTGCAGATCAGCACCAGTCCGGCGAGCCCTCCGACCCATCGCTCCCTCGGCCAGGGTGTCCGCCGATCGAGCCATCGGCTCAGCCACGCTGCGCCCATCACGGCGGCGACGGCGACCACCGGCGCGATGGGAGCCACGTAGTGTCGGCCCAGGACGTGCTGGGTGGGGTTGTTGCTGAGCAGGTTGAGGGCGATGGACGGGGTGGCGATCAGCAGCGTCGGCCACCCGGCGATGGGGGTGAACGCCATGGGCCACAGCAGCCCGGCCATGTAACGTACGGTCTCCCAACTGAGCAGGGTGCGGATCATGGCCACCACCAGGGTGGGGAGGCTGGAGATCGTGAGCCCGCCCGGGCCCAACACATCCGCATAGCGGTCCAGGTACTGGGATTGCCCGCCCAGCGTGTAGTGCGGGATGATCACAAAAACGGCGACGATGAACCACGCCGCCGCCGCTGCGATCGTGACGAGCCCGGCGGATCGTTCCCGTTCCCAGATCAGCGCATATAGCCCCATCATCCCGACGAGCAGCGGCATGTCCTCCTTGGTGGACATGATGAGGATGACCAGCAGGGTGAACCACCCCCATCGTCGGCGGCGTAGCGCCCAGAAGGCGAAGGGGACCAGCCCTCCGACCAGGGTGACGGCGTGAAAGTCGTCCAGGAGCGCCCATTGCAGCGGCGCGTAGAGGAGGAAGGCTGCCACCATGGCGATTGCCGGCCATGGCCGTCCGAGCGCGTCCAGGGCCAGCCGATAGATGGCGAGGCCGCCCAGGGCGACGACGACCGCCTGCAAGATCAGTAGCAGCCGGACGTCGCTCCAGATCCAGTACAGCGGCGCGATGAGCAGGTAGATCGGCTCGAAGTGCATGGCCAGGCGGGAGGGATAGCGGAAATCATCGCTCTTGCCGATCCAGTTGGTGAATTGGAGGACGCGGCCGTGGGCCGTGTTCCACACCGCCTGATCCACGTTGCCCAGGTCGTAGCCCCGGGAGTTCAGCGTCTCATGTCGGAGCACGGACAGGTAGCCGAACCAGACAGCATAGGACAGTATCAGGATACAAGATGCAAGATGCAGGATCCAGGATGCAGAGCGTGAGCCCTGCTGTCCTGGATCTTGTGCCCTGGATCTTGTATCTTGGATCCTGTATCTTGTATCCTGGACCCTGTATCTTGTATCCTGCCTCACTGTCCCACCTCGATCGAGCCCAGCTCGATGTAATCTCCCCGGCCGTGCTCCCCGGTCACCGGCAGTCGTTGCCAGGTGACGGGATCGTACAGGCCGACGCGCAGGCTGTAACGGCCGGGGGGCGCCTCCGATGACAGGATCACCTTGTAGTCGTCCTGCAGAACCTCGCCAGGTACCCAGGTCGTGGTGGGGGCCTCCCCATTCAACGGCTCGGAGTCCCTCTGCCCACGGATCTGCCCGTTTTCGTCGACCAGATGGACGAACACCTTGTACGGCCTGTCCATCTCCGCCAGCGCCTGCCAGTAGAGGGTGATGGAGAGCACATCGCCCGGGGTGGCCTGTCGGGGCTGAATGTCGTATCCCAGCAGGCGGACGGCCTGGCCGAGGACGGCCTCGGTGGAGAACGGCGGCGTGGGGAGCTCGTATCGGTGCGGGCGGGCGATGACGTCCACCTCTCCCAGCGACACCTCGTTCAGGAGGCTTCCATCCTCCTGCCCGATCTGCAGGAGGAGCTCATAACGGCCGCTGGGCACCCGGGCGGGGAGCAGCGCCTGCCACTGCTCTCGGACCACCTCGCCCTTTTCCCACGACGCGGGCGGATACATCTCGCTGATGAGGTGCGGCTGCCTGCGTTGCCATATCTGGTCGCCCTGGCGCAGCCGGAGCGAGACCTGGAAGGAAGCGTCTCCCCGTCTCAGGCGCTGCCAGAACAGCGTGAGCGGGATCGTGTTGCCCGCCTGCACGGGGCCGGTGGGCCGGTCGTATCCCAGCAGGCGGAGCGGGCCCACGTCAACGGACTGGCGATAGGCGATCTCCATCTCCTGCGGGTTGGGGTACTTGCCCGGGCGGGTCACCTCGATCTCCCCGATGGCCGCCTCGGCTCCCTGCGGGTTCCCGGCCGCGTCCCGGACCTCCAGCGCGTGTCCCAGCTGGGGGGAATACCATCCGATCTCGATCTCGTATCGGCCGGGAGGGGTGCCGGGCAGGACCGTCAGCCGGTGCGCGTCCCGCAGCACCTGGCCCGGCCTGAGCTGATCGATGGGCAGGTATCCCTCCAGCAGCGGCGTATCCGAGCGCCCCCAGCGATTGCCGTGCGGATCGCGAATCCCCATGTAGACCGTGGAATCCGGCGGCGGCGGCTTGAGGATCTCCCAGTAGAAGGTCACGACCAGCTCTCCGCCGGAGGCGACCTGGGGCGTGGTCAGATCGTAGCCCAACAGGCGGACCTGCCCCCCGAAGGTCATGGAGAGCGGGACCTGGATGCGCCCCAACTCCTCAGGCAGGGGGACGGGGCCGGGATAGACGCGCACATAGTCGACGCCGTGGATACGCACGGTGTACAGGGGAACCTGGGAGGCGAAGTAGTCGATCATCTTCGCCTCCGGCACCCTGCGCTGGAACTGGTTGATGTACAACACCACGCGATGCGCGTTCGTCCAGGGCCAGGTGTTCGTGGACCAGCTCTTGCGTACATCGAAGGTGGTGCCCCGGAAATAAGGGGCGAAGGCCTCCGCATACCAGCTGGCCGCCGTGATGTTCGTGCTGTCCGGTTCCCCGTTGAGCCACCGGGCGGCCCGGTCCAACCCCTCGCCGTTGCCGATCATCAGCACTCGCTGAGCGACCCGGGCGCCGCCCAGCAGGGGGTTGTAGTAGGTCAGGTAGTAGGGGAAGGAGCAGGCCAGGAAGACGAGTTGGGCCAGCCCCAGCACGGCCGCCGTCGTCATGTCCTGAGCGATCAGCCACTGGCCGAACGTGCTCTCCTGCAGGGATCTCCGTGCCCGCTCGGTCCATCGCGCGGTCCAGGCGCCGATCTCCCGCCATCCCGATGCGGCCAGCAGCGCCAGCGAAGGGATCATGGGGATGATGTATCGGTCGATCTTGGTCATGCTGAGGGTCGTGATGGCGAGGATGACCAGCGGGATGAGGGTGACGGCCGTCAGCTCGGGGACGTGGTCCATGCGACGACGTAGCCGTGGAACGGCCAGCGCGATCAGGCCGGCGACCAGCCCGATCTGCAGGATCGGCGATAGCCGGTAGGCCAGCACGAACGGATAGAACAGCGGACCCGGCGAGCGGGTGAAGTGCCCCAGGAAGAACTGATTGTGCCCATCGGCCTCTTCTTGCAGGTCATGGTACAGCAGCTTGAGGGTCTGCATCGGCGCGGACCACACCGCCGGCCAGAGGAGGCAAAACACGATCAGGATGATGCCCCCCCAGATCGCCAGGTCGATGGCCTGCCGCCTCCATCCCTGGCGAGGGAAGCTCTCCTGCCAGACGCCCAGCTCGATGAGGATCACCCACGCGGCGACGGCCGGCAGGGAGAAGAGGGCCGGGATCTTTGAGGAGGTCGCCAGGCCCATCAGGATGCCCGAGGCGGCCAGCCAGCGGCGGTCCCGATCGCCGCGAAGGTAGAGAAGCAGCAGGAGAAGGCCCAGGATGCCGAAGTCGGCCTGGAAGGCGTCGGTGGTGATGGCGCGCTGGTAGGCCAGAAAGTAGGGCTCCAGCGCCAGCAGGACGGTGGCTCCCAGCGCCACCGGACGGCCCACCAGCCTCCGGGCGAGAAAGTAGAACCCGGCCATGGAGGCCGATGTGACGATGGCCTGGGCCAGGCGGGCCGACGCGTAGAAGCTGACCGGGAAGAACGGCCACGTGGTCAGCATCTGGAGGCAGGCGTGCAACGAGTCCGCCTGGTCCATGCCCAGGATGGTCGGGAACCAGTTGCGGAAGAGGCAGCGCACACCCGATACGGCGCCGATCATCCACATGTTGGGGACGCCGGGGTGGTGCCGGATATACGTGCCTGGCAGGTCGCCGTTGAGCAGCGCCAGCAGGAAGCGCGGCCCCCGGCGGATCCATAGCCCCTCGTCGATGTTGATGGGCACATGGATGGCCAGGACGCGCAGGAAGAGCGAGACCAGGAAGACCCCGATCAAGAGCGTGCGTTCGGAGATGTCCGATTGCCTTGGGAGAGGAGTCGATCGTCTCATGCCAAAGATCTCCTGCGTCGATCGCCGGACCTCATGGCTCGTGAGCGACGGTGATGCGGACGGGCAGGATGTAGCGGTCGTCCGTTGCGGCAGAGGATCCCGAGCGAATATTCAGCCGTTGTCCTGTGTTGAGATCATACCAGCCCACTTCCAGTTTGTATACACCCGGCGGCGTCTCCGGTGGGACGGGGAACCTGTACACCTCCACGATCACCTCGTCCAGCAGCCACTCGTTCGTGGGGTAGGCGCCCTCCCGTGGCGGCTTGTCCTGCTGCCCCCACACCCGGGACTCCGTCTCGTCCAACAGATGCACGAAGGCGGTGTATCCGACGCGCATCCGGCCCAGACGCTGCCAGTACAGCGTGACCTCCATCTCCTGCCCGGGTCGCACCTCCGTCCGGGCGACGTCGAAGCCGCGCAGCGCGATGCGGCCGTCGAAGTTCACATCGGCCGGATACATGGGGAGGTGAGGCAGGTGGAAGATGTGCTCGGGCGTCTCCCGCAGGATGATCGGCTGCTGGGGTGCGTTGGGGTTTCGCCGGTAGATGAGGTACTCGATGGTCTCTCCCCTCCGGTCGTAATCGACCAGCTCCCATCCCGGGAGGGGGCGGGCGTACATGAACTTGTCCGGCTCGTGATAGAGGATCCAGTCCTGGAAGACGGCCAGGCGGCGGGCGTACTGGCGGGGCGTGACGATCAGCCAATCGATCCGGCGCTCGTCCATGTAGGCCAGCAGCTCCTCCAGGCCTCCCATGGCCGGGATCGAATCGCGCTGCCCGGGCAGGTTCGCGTACCACTCCATGCGGAACTCCCGCTCCGGCCCCAGGATGTAGCGATCCTCGGGCGTGAGGTGCGTCGCCAGCCACTCCCGCAGCGCGGCCACCTCCGGTGCCTCCCGGGCGGGCGGGATGTCCAGGCGGGCGGCCGCATATCCCCACGCTCCGACCATCCCCAGCGCGAGCAGTGCCGACAGCCCGATGGCGGCCGGGCGTTGGCGCCAACCTGTGGGGGGGCGCCATGGCGTGTTGCGCCGGGCCGCCAGCCGCCGGGCCACCTCGCCGATCGTCCGGAAGGCGACCAGGTATGTGATGGGGACGATGGGCAGCGTGTAGTGGGGCAGGAACCACACCCGGGTCATCCACCCGAAGAAGAGCACGAACTCGGCGAAGGCCAGCCCGAACAAGATGCGCTCCGGAACCGGCCCCACGGCCAGGAACCCGGCGATCGCCAGCGCCAGCAGGGCGTATCCGGCGATCTGGGAGTCCACCGGGCCGCCGAGCATTTGCGCTTGCAGGGCGAGCTGTTTGCGGGTGCCATCCACGAGGCGGCGGACCATATCGGCCACGGTGTGGGTGCGCAGATAGCCGGCCAGAGAGGCGCCGTGCTGGCGGAACGCCTCCGTGCGGCTCGTCTCGTATTGATCGATCCACATCAGCCGGGTGTTCGCGTTGTAGAGCGGGTTCCCAGTCATGCGCAGGTTGCGGATCATCAGCGGCGATGCGACCAGGACGAAGGCGGCCAGCGCCAGCCAGAACGAACGCTCTCGCCAGAAGCGGCGGCCGCGAGCTGCGATCCAGGCCAGCAGCGCGGGCACGATGAGGAAGAACCCGTTGCTCTTGGCCAGGAAGCTGAGCCCCATCAGCGCGAAGCCGACGGGAAGCCAGCCGGGCCGCTGCATGCCCCGGGCCAGGACGAGCAGCGTCAGCGCGACCAGGGGGACGAAGATCACCTCGGCGCCGACCACGGCGATGCTGTGCAGGTAATATGGATTGGTCGCCAGGGCGAGCCCCAGTGCCAGGCTGGGGAGGAGCCCGTACCAGCGCCAGGTGACCAGGAACAGGATCGCCAGTCCGATCAGGCCCAGCCGGAAATCGAGGGCGCGAGCCCGGTCGAAGGTGGACAGCGACCGCTCGGCGAAGGTGGACAGCAGCGCCATGTAGAGTGGGCCGCGCTCCGCCCGGGTGAAGGAGCCGTCCAGGAGGCCGCGTAGCAGCCCCAATGGCCCGCCCCACGTCTCCCGGATCTCGATCCCACCGTTGAGGTAGGCGATCTCGTCGTCGGTGGCCCAGGTGTTGCGAGCCAGCTCCGGTCCCACCCGGGCGGTATAAACGGCGAGCACCAGGAATAGCCCGGCCAGCCCGGCGAGCCACGTGGCCCAATCCACGCGCTCGCGCGGCCCGGATACTTCCAGCGGGATCGGGGTCTCCTTCTCACGGATGACCAAAGCCGGCGTGTCTCCTTTCCCGATCGGGGTGCGGCGCGCTACCGCAGCGCGCCGCACCTTATGATAAGACAAGTGGACGTTCTTGCCAAAAGGGGTTGTCTCAGATGCTTGCCGGGGGGCTGATCGAGGTGGGAGGGGGAGGGGTGAGGAGGTATGCCCCTGTCGCCTTATCGCCTGCCGAACGCGAACCAGATCCCCGAGAGAGATCTGTACAGGAAGGCGATCCCAACGAGAATGCCGACGACCGACAGTCCTATCTTGACGTAGATCGACGTGAACTCGCTTAGGATTTCGGCGCGCCGTAGCTCGTCATCGTTCATCTTCTGTTGATAATAGGCCATCGCATCACGGATGACGCTTGCATGCTGAGATTGTTTTTCCACTTCGCGCAGCACATGCTCCTGATAGAGGTCGAGTTTCGCATCGCGCTCACGGAGCGTCAGGTTCTCCCAATCCCGCAGCAGATCGCGAAGAATGGTCACCATTTCGATTTGGGGTTCCAGCGTCTGCACCAGGCTTTGTTGATAGCGCACGAGCACCGGGGTCGAAAAGTGTGTCCCCTCCACATCGCCTTTTAGAGCTGTGAGTGTCACCAGTATGGATTGAGCCTGTCCCTGTGATTGGGCTCGAAACTGTGGATCGAGCTGTGGGGCGTGTTTTACGGCGGATATTTGGCGATACAGATGGATGATGTCCTGGGAGCGTTGATATTCTGGGCGATTCCATGAGATGATCAACTGCATTGCGTAATCGTTTTCCGCGATCTCCCTCGCGATCTCGGCGCGCGCGGCGTTCAATTGGTGCAGGTCCTCTCGGAAGTCAAACAGCAGGTAGGCGCCTCCGCCGATGAGACCTATGTTGAGCATGAGTGATATGACGGCTCCCAACGCTGCTTCGGCGAACTTCTCTTTCATGCTTCGTGGCCTTCTCTACCAAATCCCGGGGCTCGGTCGACAGCCGATGAGAAGGGCAAGATAAAACGCAACCGGGATTAATGCCCAATATGAGCTCAGGGCGAGCGGTGAGGATTCGACGTGGCCGGTTCACTGCTTGCTTTGCAAATCACGCCCGCTTTCTCGCGAGGTATGGTGTATGGTTGCTGTTGCTGCTAGATTGGGCAGCTTATAGCCAATCGGTATTGATAGAGCTCAGCGTAAAGCTATCTCTGTTGCTTTGAACAATAAACACCGTGTGAAATAATGTTAGGAGAGATGAAATTTTATAGGCACAGCGTTTGTATATTTCCATATTGGCAAAGTGATATGCGTCGTAAAGTAATAATATTTTCGGGTCAGTAATCCTACTTAGTTTATGGTGTTTAGAACATATTCGTTCCTCAAGCAAACTGCAGACCTCCTCTACTATTTCATCTTCCCACTTCTCTCTACCCGGACCAGCTTTTCCGATGTAACTTTTTTGGTCATGCAGTTTCCTGATAGTACACTTCTGTCCAGCGCTTTCAAAGACGACTTGCTCAGGTGCCGCGCTCATGCTTTGGGTTGTCTTGACATAAGCCAAGAGATCGCGAGACAATTGGTCTTGGATATCTCTGAGATTAGTGATTGGTTGGGAAAAACTCACCAAGTATGCACCATGTAGGAAATTGCCACTTCTTGCATTTACCTCAACCTCGTCCACGATTTGCCAGAGTGATGCAATAATTCCGATTTGTGATAGTTTAAGGGGGCCTATTTTTGTCTTTCCGACTAAGGTGGTTACTTCGACGGCGTATTTGGTGTCATCCAGATGTAGGAAGTAATCAGGGGGCTCGTGCTTGTGTGCGACGCATTCCCAGAGAATTGATTTACAACTTGATCTTTCTCTTACGAACTCATCAAATTTCAACTTGCAGATTTTTTCGCTTTTCGATTTCATGGCTTTCTCTCTTGCGAGGCCATATCGGATGTGTGGTCGCGCTCAATGCTATCGGAGAGCGAGGAAGTGATACACGATCCCTGAGTAGGGATGGTCCCACCTTACTCTCTTGTTGTCCCTCTTTCAGTGTGGAGGCTCGACGTATGATATCAGTATAACGGTTTCGCTCAGGCGCTGTCAAGTGTTGTGAGTGTCGGTTACCAGGATCAATCCAAACTTCTTGATCTGAGATGATGTGTTGTGTGTTGTTTCGGCGCCGGAAAACGGCTCTTATCTCCCGGACCTCCTTCTCCCGGGTCTGGGGGAAGGGAGCT
>JAADGJ010000140.1 GCA_013152435.1 Chloroflexota bacterium
GATGAAGTCTCCAGGCCGCAGGATCACGATGGGCAGACCGGCTCGCTTCACCGCGTCGGCTGCAGCCAGGATGTGCCGACGATCGAGCGTCAACAAGAATGGAGAACCGCCCTCCACAGCAGCGGCTAATACATGTGCATCCTTGGAGTGAATGTATTTCTCATATCTCCTGATCACCTCGCCGGATGGCATGGGCAGGAACTCCCAGTCAATCTCAACGAAGAAGCCGAGGTTCTCAGAGAACCTCGGCTTCTATAGGGCAGAGGTCGGGTAAGAAACCCGACCCTGGAGTTTGGCCTTTTTCTTTGAGACCCTATATATGCGGCCTCTTTTATGGCATCTCCCTATATCTTGGTATGGGTAGCGAAGGGCAGTGCCCTTCGCTACCCGAAAGGCCAAACCAGGGGGGCGGGTAAGAAACCCGACCTCCCCATCATATCTCCGCGGTAGAAGAAAACAAAACGGTAGGGCGGCTTTCTATAGCCGCCAGGACCATCAAGGCGCGGCGCCGTTCACCCGCTCGATGGAGACGGCGCAGGCCTTGTACTCCGGGATCTTCGCCACCGGATCCAGCGCCGCGTGAGTCAGCGCGTTGGCCGGGGACTCGGCGAAGTGGAAGGTCATGAAGACCACCCCCGGCATCACGTCCTCGGTCACCTGAGCCGTCGTGACGACCTCGCCGCGGCGGCTGCGCACGCGCACCGTGTCGCCGTCACGCACGCCGAACCGCTGGGCATCCTCGGGGTGGATCTCCACCGTGCTCGATGGGACCTTCTCATCGAGCCCCTGGCTGCGCCGCGTCATCGTCCCCGTGTGATAGTGGAACAGGAGGCGCCCAGTGGTGAACGTGAGCGGATATTCCTCATCGGGCACCTCGGCGGGCGGCATATACTCGACGGGCATGAACCGCCCCTTGCCCCGGGAGAACTTCCCCACATGCAGGATGGGCGTCCCCGGATGCTCCGGATCGGGACAAGGCCACTGGAGACCCTGCGTCCCCAGCCGCTCGTACAGGATGCCGCCGTAGATCGGCGTCAGGCTGGCGATCTCCGCCAGAACCTCGGCCGGGCTGGCATAGCTCCACGGGCCGTAAGGCGCCTGGCTCACGCGCTGCCGCAGATCGTCGTCCAACGCCAGACAGCGGTTGGCCAGATCGACCAGGATCTCCCAGTCGGGCCGCGCCTGCCCGATGGGCTCGATCGCCTTCCGGATCCATTGCACGCGCCGCTCCGTATTGGTGAAGGAGCCCTCCTTCTCGGCGAAGCTGACGGCCGGCAGCACCACATCGGCCAGCGCCGCCGTCTCGCTCAGGAAGATCTCCTGCACGACCAGGAACTCCACCGCCTCCAGGCACTTTCGCACATGGTTGGAGTCAGGATCGGAGAGCAGCACGTTCTCGCCCATGATGTAGAGGCCACGCACCCTCCCGTCCAGAGCGGCATTCATGATCTCCACCACCGTCAACCCAGGCTGAGTGGACAGCTCCGCCCCCCACGCCTCCTGGAACTTGCGCTGGTTGGCCTCCACCGTCACGCTCTGATAGCCGGGGTAGACGTTCGGCAGGCCGCCCATGTCGCATGCGCCCTGCACATTGTTCTGCCCGCGCAGCGGGTTCACGCCGCCGCCCGGGATCCCCATGTTGCCGAGGAGCATCTGCAGGTTGGCGCACGCCATCACGTTGGCCGTGCCCGTCGTATGCTGGGTGATGCCCATGGCGTACAGCAGCGCGCCCGGCCGGTTGGCCGCCAGCAGCCGGGCGGCCTCCACGATATCCTCCGCGGGCACGCCCGTGATCTCGGCCACGCGCTCGGGCGTGTATTCGGCCACGGCATCCCGCACCGACTCGAAGTTCTCGGTGCGGCTCTCGATGAACTCGTGGTCGATCAGGTCCTCCGCGATGAGCACGTGGGCCAACCCGTTCAGGAGCGCGATATCCGTGCCCGGCTTGTGCTGCAGGTACAGCGTCGCGAACTCCGTGATCGGGATGCGGCGCGGGTCGGCCACGATGAGCACGGCGCCGCGCTGCTTCACCGCCTGCCGGATGCGCATGCCGAAGACCGGATGCTGCTCGGTGATATTGGAGCCGATGATCAGATAGCTCTTCGCTTCCGTGGCGATGTCATCCATGCTGTTGGTCATCGCACCGGAGCCAAACGTTGTCGCCAGACCGGCGACCGTGGGGCTGTGTCAGAGGCGAGCACAATGGTCTACATTGTGCGTCCCCCATATCTGTCTGGCCAGCTTCTGGATGAGGTAGTTCTCCTCGTTGGTACATTTGGCACTGGCCAGGCACGCCAGCGCGTCCCCGCCGGACTCCCGCCGGATCGCCATCGTGCGCTCGGCGACGATATTCAGCGCCGTCTCCCAGTCCACCTCGACGAAGTCGTTGCCCTCCGTCGTCTGGCCATTCTTCGGCTTGGTCCCGTTCGGCTCCAGCAGCCACTTGCGCACCAGCGGCTTCGTCAGTCGGTCGGGGTGATTCACGAAGTCGTTGCCGAATTTCCCTTTGACGCACGTCCGCCCGTGATTGGCCGGGCCGTCCCAGGCCGGGGTAACGTACACGATGCGATTGCGCTTTCGATCCACGTTGAGCTCGATCTGGCATCCCACCCCGCAGTACGTGCAGACTGTGCGCACCTTGTCGAGCTCCCAGGCCCGGCCCTGGCCGATGGCCTGCTTGGGCCACAGCGCGGCGGTGGGGCAGACGCTGACGCAGATGCCGCAGAACTCGCACGGGCTGTCCAGCATCGTGCTGTTCGGCCCAAAGGCGATGTGCGTCTCAAAGCCCCGGTTGAAGACGCCGACAGCCTCAACACCGTTCATGTACTCACAGGCGCGGACGCATCGACGGCACCGGACGCATTTGGCCAGGTCCACCGCGACGAAGGGATTATCGTCCTCCAGTGTGAACTCCGGCTGACGCCCGGGGTAGGCCCGCTCCCGGGCCCCCAGCCGATAGGCCAGGTCCTGTAACTCGCACGCCCCGGCCGCCTCGCACTTCATGCAATCCAGCGGATGGTTGGACAGGATCATCTCCAGCGCGAAGCGACGAATGCCCTCCACCAGCGGCGTCTGCGTGCGGATCACCATGCCCTCGGACACGGGAGTCGTGCAGCTGGGCAGAGGATTGCGAGCCCTTTCCACCTCCACGACGCAGAGGCGACAGCCGCCGCTGGGGGGCAAGGCCGGGTGATGGCACAACGTGGGGATATCGATGCCCGCCGATTGTGCAGCCTCCAGGATCGTGAAGCTCGCAGGCACCGAGAGTTGCCGACCGTCTATCGTGATGTTGACCGTTTTCATCCCGTCCTCCTAGTGCTTCACGCTACACTGGCCTGTGCGGATGTGCTCTTCGAACTCGTGGCGGAAATAGCGAAGCACACTGAGAACCGGCGATGGGGTGAGCTGCCCTAACGCGCACAGGGAACCAGTCTGCATGTAACGGGCGATCTCCTGGATCAGATCCAGGTCCTCCATGCGGCCCTGCCCGTCCAGGATGCGATTGAGCACCTCCAGCATGCGCGTGCCCCCGATGCTGCACGGCACGCACTTGCCACACGACTCGGCCGCGGCGAAGTCCAGGAAGAAGCGGGCGAACTCCACCATGCAGGTGTCCTCGTCCACCACGATCATGCCGCCCGATCCCATCACCGCCCCGGCCGCCTGAAGGGAGTCGTAGTCCACCGGCGTGTCCAGCTGCGACTCCGGCAGACACCCACCCAACGGGCCGCCCGTCTGCACCGCCTTGAACTTCTTGCCGCCAGGCACGCCCCCGCCGATCTCCTCGATGATCTCCCGCAGCGTGATGCCCATGGGCACCTCGATGAGGCCGGTCCGGGCGATCTTGCCGGTCAAAGCGAAGACGGCCGTCCCCTTGCTCCGCTCCGTGCCGATGC
The DNA here is from genome assembly GCA_013152435.1 of Chloroflexota bacterium. Lineage (NCBI taxonomy): Bacteria > Bacillati > Chloroflexota > Chloroflexota bacterium. The sequence continues at coordinate 3,897 of JAADGJ010000140.1, forward strand.
CGGCGAACCAATCAGCGCCCCTGCGGAGGATGGGCGGGATATAGGCGTAGCTCTTCACGTTGTTGATGTTGGTGGGCTTGCCCCATAAGCCAGACTGCGCCGGGTACGGCGGCTTGGGCGTCGGCTCGCCCCGCTGCCCCTCGATGGAGCGCAACAAAGCCGTCTCCTCGCCACACACGAAGGCACCGGCCCCCTCCTTGATGAAGAGGCGGAAATTGAACCCGGTGCCCAGGATGTTCTCCCCCAGCAAGCCGTACCTCTCCGCCTGGGCGATGGCCGTCTTCAGCCGTTCGATGGCTAGCGGATACTCGGCGCGGCAGTAGATGTACCCCTCCTCGGCGCCGACGGCGTAGCCACAGATGGCCATCCCCTCGATCACGGAATGGGGATCTCCCTCCAGGATGCTGCGGTCCATGAAGGCACCCGGGTCGCCCTCGTCCGCGTTACAGACGACGTATTTGGGCTGCCCCGGCGACTGGCGGGTGATCGCCCACTTGCGTCCGGTGGGGAACCCACCGCCGCCGCAACCCCGAGGCGATCACCTCATCGATGACCTGCTCGGGGGTCATCTCCGTCAGCGCCTTCTTCAGGGCCTGGTAACCATCCCGAGCGATGTACTCGTCGATCCGTTCGGGATTGATGATGCCGCAATTGCGCATGACGATGCGAAGCTGCTTGCGATACAACGGGATGTCTGGGTAGAAGGGATCCATCCGATCGGCCCCGCCGTTGAGCGGTTCGTAGGCCATCTGCCCCAACACCCACTCCTCCACCGGCTTGCCGCCGACGAGGTGCTCCGCCACGATCCGCTCGGCCATCTCCGGGGTGACGTTCGCATAGGTCACCCGGGTCTGACCGGGAAGCGCTACATCCACCAGCGGCTCGTAAGAGCACATCCCGATGCACCCCACCGTGCCGACCTGAGCCCGCACACGATGTTTGCGCATGGCCGCCCGCAGGGCCATCTGGACGTCCAGGGCCCCCGCCGCGCGGCCGCAGGTCCCCATACCTACCAGGATCATCGCGCCCCGCTTGCGCCGCTCCGTCAAAGAGGCCAGCGTGCGATCCCGCAGTTCGTCGAGCGCCGCCGGTGACGAAAGCTTTCTATCGGCCATACTGGACCCTCCCGTCACTCTTCCCTAAGTTTCTGGGCCACCGCAACGGCCTCCTCAGGATCGAGGCGCCCCATCACCTGCTGATCCACGTAGGCCACAGGGGCCAGCCCGCACGACCCCAGACAATAGACCACCTCAAGCGTAATGGCGCCGTCAGGCGTCGTCTCTCCCGGCTGGATCCCCAGCTCCTTCGTAAGCGCCTCGATGATCTGCGGGGCCCCCTTGATGTGACAGGCCGTCCCATCACAGATCCGGATGCGGTGGCGGCCTCGAGGGGTGAGGTAGAACTGAGAATAGAAGGTGGCGACGCCGTAGAGCTTGGTGATCGGCACGCGCCGCCGCTTGGCGATGAGCCGCATCGCCTCGGGCGGCAGCCATCCGTAGATGTCCTGAACCCGTTGCAGGATCGGGATGACGGCGCCGCGCTGATCGGCGAACTCGGCCAGGATCGGCTCGACGGGCGTCAGATCCAGCGTGCTCTGCTCACTCATGGCTTCCCCCTCTCTGATGATTGCATCCCCGATGGAAACCTCGGCGGCCTCCGCTCCCCCGGCTGCGCATCGTCCGCCTTCACGAGGGGCTGAATCACTATGACAATGCACTCGATCACTTGGAGCGTATCCGAACACTCACGGCAGGATGTCTGAGGATACCCTCAGTTGCATGTTCCACAGGAGAAGGTGTGGAGGGACTCCTCCTCCACAGAATCTCTCAGACACGCTCCGAGAGTGTGTCTGGAAAATGCTGTTGCTTCTGCTGTGGGGAGGCCCGGAGGGGCTCCGCCCTCCGGAAAGCCCTTCTTTTGCCCTCGACCTGCCTGGCCTCGGCCTGGGGCCTGCGGAAAGGGCCGAGAGAGGCAGGTACAGGCCGGAAAAGCGGGATTTCCGGTGGAAGGGAGGACCCCTCCACACCCCCCCTGCGAAGCTGGTCGTTGAGGGAGCCCCCTCAAAACATCTTGCCGGTAAATTTTCAGACACGCTCTGAAAGAAACGCCTCCCCGGCATGCGGAAACCGGGAAGGCGTTCAGCACCTTCTGGTCGCGGGCGCCTCCGTCAGCACCCACCCAAGTATATGATCGCACTCTCGGCCAAACTTAGTCGCCCATCAGAGCACCAAGAGAGAATAGTCAGCTGCGATGAGTGTTAGGCTCCGTCACTTGACTGTTGTAACATATGGATAATCCAATATCCTCTCATCCGAGGTCACAAGTGCACAGTCATATACCCTGGCTGTAGCTACAATGATCTGATCTGCGGGGTCACGATGAAATTGTCCCGGTAATCTGGTTGATTCAATGGCTATCTCTGGTGTTAGCGCAAGCAAGTGGACGCCGGGATAACTGAGTGCCTGTTCAAACCACTCCTCCAGTGGGCACGGCAACTCTAAACGGCCATACTCAGCCAGCTTGGCTATCTCCCAACACGAAATAGCGCTGATTCCAATCGCGTCCTCCTCGTGAGCGGTTATGATCTCAACCTGAGTTGGGGTGAGATGCTCATCCCCATGCACCCACCACACCCAGATATGAGTATCGAGCACGATCATTGCAATGCTTCCCAATCATCCTCGGCGACGCTATCGAATGGCGCAAGGTAGCGGACCGGCTTACCCCGCAAAGGATAGCGTTCTTTTTCCTTAGGCTTGCGAAAACGGCTGAGGATGATAACCTCCACCTCCTCCCCCGCACGAAAAGGAAGGCCTCTAATGATAAGGGTTCCATCCTGAGCAACAACGGTTTCAATCCGATAAGCTTCCATATCCTCTTCTCCCTTCCCCCTCTATACACAAACTCCTGAAAATAACCGCTCACCACCCAAACTCAATCGCTCTTCAGAGCGCCAAGGGAGGAAGGTCGGCCACAACAATCAAAGTATATCACATAGGTCCCCGGTTGTGAAGCGATAGGGAGAGCCGGTGGATCTTGGCCATACTTCACCTACGTCGACGTGGGAGCCGCCGCAGCAAGCAACCACGCCACCCAGGCATCTATCCCCTCGCCTGTGCGGCAGGAGATCTGCAGAATCGGCACCGTGGGGTTGATGGCCCGCACCGCCCGCTGGAAGATCTCCCAGTCGAAGTCGATGTAGGGAATCAGGTCGATCTTGTTACCACGTCCATGTCCATGAAACTGGACGGGTACTTGATCGGCTTGTCATGCCCCTCTGGGACGCTGGCCACCAGCACCCGCCAGTGCTCGCCCAGGGCGAAGTTGGTGGGGCACACCAGGTTGCCCACGTTCTCGATCAACAGGATATCCACCCCGTCCAGATCGAGCTGGCGCAGGGCACCGGCCACCATGGGAGCGTCCAGATGGCACCCACCGCCGGTGTTGATCTGCACCGCGGGCACGCCAGCCTCCCGCACTTTATCCGCATCCACGCTGGAGGCCAGATCGCCCTCGATCACGGCCAGCCGGGCCTGATCGCCCATCGCCTCAATGGTGCGCAGGATCAGGCTCGTCTTGCCCGCTCCGGGCGAGGCCATGAGGTTCACCGCCAACACGCCTGCCCGATCCAACAAGGATCGGTTCTCTCGCGCCAATCGCTCGTTGGCGCCCAGGATCTGCTCCTCAACTTTGATCTCCATCACTCTCCTCGGACACGGCGATGCTCTCGATGTACATCTCCTTGCCGGCTACGATGTCGCCGCCCAAGCCACCACACTCCGGGCAGACCCATATCTGCCCATCCGCCGGCTCGTATACGTGACCGCACCCCTGACAGCGGATGCGCCCGGGCTGGCGCCTAATCTCCAGCCGAGCCCCTTCCGCCAGCGTATCCTTGCTCAGGATATCGAAGTAGAACTGGATCGAATCCGGCACGAACCCGGTGAAGTCCCCCACCACCAACCGAATGTGGGTGACCCGCGTCGCCCCGGCGGCGGTCGCGTGGCGCTCGACGATCTCCAGGATGCTCTCCGTCACAGGCAACTCGTGCATGAACGTATTGTAGCACGGGTGGGTATCGGGCTCAACTCGCGGGCAGAGGAGCTGAACCCAGCTACGTCCCCTATCAGGGAAACGCCGGGGAAACCTCCCCCCCAAAGGCAACATCCTCATCTGCCCGTCACACGGAAGGTAAAGCGCCTTGCCACAAATCCTCTCACGCATGTATAATCGCATGCAAAAGAGCCGGAACGCACATAGATCCTTACCTCGCTCCTCAACATGCTCCTTGACATCTCATGAGTCAACTTGGCCACGGCCAGTCCTACTGCCCCAACGGGCTCGCCGAAAGGCTGGCGCGCGCCCCGGGCAACGATGGCCCTTGTACATTCAAAAGGAGACATGAATCATGAAGATCGACCTGCTCGCCGTCCTGTCCCGCCTTTCGGCAGGCGGGATCCTCGTGCGCTGCGCGCGGCTCGCCATCGCGATCGCCCTTCCCCTGCTCGCCTGCGCCAGCCTGGTCTGGGCGTTCGCCGAGGAGCCCATCCGCTTTCGCGACCCTTACACCGGCCAGACGGGGGAGGAGTGGGAGGAGATCAGCACGATCCACGATGACCTGACCTACGTGCTGGCCCTGGCCGCCGGCTTCTCCGTCACCGACAGCATCACGCTGCAGATCTGGGACCAGTTGGTCGACTCGGAGCAGATCGGGCCCGGCGACGCGATCTCGTACACCAACTGCGCTGGGGGAGCGTTTTACCCCACGCCCGATCCCGATGAGGTGTGCGGCTGGCAACCCCATACCCACATGATCTGGCCGATGTGGGACAGCATGCAGGATAAGGACACCTGCGTGACCTCCAGATTCGGGCCGTATTCACCGTTCTTCCACTTCCCGCACAACAACGATCGAGAGCTGGGCGCGCTTCGCGACTGGGGATGGGGGGTGACGAGCACGCTGACGGCCTACGAGGCTTACGCCTGGGGTGGGCCGGCCGAGCCCACCGTGATGCAGGCCTCCTGCCTCTACACGCGCACCGCCGTCATCACCACGAGCATCCAGGCCGGATCGCTGGAGGCCTTCGCGACCTACCTGCACTCCCTGGCCGATTACTACTCGCACAAGGAGTGCATCGCCCACATGGATAGCCTGGGGATGCCCTGGGCTACCCACACGCTGGCCGGGCACCCTGCATGCGATTACAACCCCCTCGACCCCCAACCCGACGACGTGCACGGACGTGAGTTCTACACATACACCGACTCCCAGCGCACGGACGCCGCCATCCAGCATATTTACAGCGAGCTGGCCGCCCGCAGCCGACAGCGGGAGGGGACACACTATCCGCTCAGCATGGACACGCCGCTGACGGCCATCGACGGCAGCCCCACCCTGAGCGAGACGCTGTACACGTTCGTCCATCAGTGGGACTTCGAGCACCCGGCCCAACGGCGGGCCTGGGCCGACCGCATCGCCGCCGCCGTGCTGGCTCAGCGATCGCCGACCCACCGCGTGTACTGGCCGCTGATGATCCAGAGCACCACGACCGTGTCAACCTCCGCGGCCGCCGTACAAGCCCCCCAGCCCGACACCCCGCCGCCATCATCCGACTGGGGGGAGCCGGTGATCGGCATCACCGGCACGTACACCGTCTACAAGAAGGACTTCGTCTACGGCACGACTCCGTTCCTGATCACGGACATGCGACCCGATAGCGAGGGCAAGACATACTCGGACAAGGAAAGTTACGAGATCCGAGCGCTGACCATCTATCGGGCACATGACGGCCAGGCGTTGCTGGACCACCAACCGGTGGTGTTCTTCGTGCACGGTGGCGGCTGGACCGATGGGTACAGGGACTGGTACTCCTTCGTAGCCCGCCCCTTCACCGGCGAGAAGGGCTGGGTCACCGTGGTCATCGACTATCGCCTGACCTCCGACCAGGTCTTCATCGCCGATCAATATTGCCCTGACAGGGACACCTGTGGTCAGCCGGGGAACGAACCCTATCGCACCAAGGCCGCCTGGTACCCCGACAATATCGACGACGTGGCAGCCGCCTTTCGATGGGTGATGGACCACATCGAAGAGAACGGCGGAGACGCCGACGCGATCGTGGTCTTCGGCCACTCGGCGGGGGGACATCTGGCATCGCTGCTGGCCACGCATCCCGACCACGCGACCACTTTGCGGCCGGCGATCCAGGGAGTCATCAGCATGAGCGGCGCCTATGAGCTAACCGACCTCAACCACGCCTTCTGGAGCAGCGTGGTCACACAGACCTTCCGTGGCGGATTCGACAACGCCGAGGCCCTCGAACAGGCGTCCCCTTCCACCTACGTGATATCCGGCACCACGTTGCCCCCCTTCTACCTGCTCTATGCAGAGGATGAGCTGCTCAACCTCACGGAGCAAAGCATCCTCTTCAAGAACCAGCTAGAGGCGCAGGGGCAGAGGGTAACGATCAGCTATCTGGCAGGCTACGGCCACTACTCGGAGATGGAGGCGATCGCCCGCATCGATGAGACGCCCACCCGGCTGATCGTCAACTGGATCGAAGGACTCCTGCGCAAGCCGCTCTACTTTCCCTTGATCATCGATGAAGGGAGCACCTGAGCGAATAGGGCCCGGAAGGGTGTGAAAACCCATTTGAAAAAGCCCTACAACGCCGTAAATGGAATTTGACAGTTCTCAACAGGTCTGATATAATGACTCTCACGAACGGGTAAGATTCCAAGTCAGTGTCATAAAGTGCACGCCTGGACTTTTACAAGTCCAGGCGGCTTGTTTTTATAGGCCGCTTGGATCCTGCCCCAAGAAACTACAAGTGTCTTTGAAAGGAAGAAAGACTGTGAACGATCGTGAAACTGGAACCGTAAAATGGTTCAACGACTCCAAGGGCTACGGCTTTATCTCGCGCGAGAACGCCGAGGACGTCTTCGTCCATCACACGGCCATCCTGATGGATGGTTTCAAAACGTTGGACGAGGGACAGCGCGTCGAGTTCTCCGTTGAGCAGGGCCCCAAGGGTCTGCAAGCCGTCAGCGTCGTGCCTCAGTAGGCCAAAGGGAGATAGTGTAACGTGACCCAGAAAATATACGTCGGCAACATGAGCTACGACACGACGGAAGGTAGGCTGCAAGAGCTGTTCGCAGCCCACGGAGAGGTACTCTCGGTTAACGTGGTGACAGACCGCTACACCGGGCGCCCTCGGGGCTTCGCCTTCGTCGAGATGGCAACGGATGAGGCCGCCCAGGCGGCCATCGCCGCACTGAACGGCCAGGAAGTCGACGGCCGACCCCTTACCGTGAACAAGGCCCGTCCCCCGGGACAGCGCGGCGGCGACCGAGGCCGACGCGACCGTCGTGGGTGGTAAAGCCGACGAACTCTATAAAGTAAGCGCCGTCTCTGCGCCGTACAGACCGTAGCGTCCTACCGGCCAGAGGCCGCAAAAGAGAAACCGACCGAAAAGGGCCAGCAATCCGTTGCTGGCCTTTTTTGTGTGTCCCGTCCCGGCCAAAGTGGAAGGCCCCCAGGCGCCTGGGGGCCTTCGGAGAGAGGGAAAGGGAAGGGAGGGCAAGCTCTATCAGAACTCCTGCGCCGCCTCTTTCAGGACGGCGGGAACACCACCAGGCAAATTCGCCACGATCTGCTCCGCCGCCGCCTCGCACAGCTCCTTCGCCTCGGGCGACAGCTCCATGCCGAAGCCAAACCGATACCCACGCACCGATACCAGGTATCCCACCGGCGCCCGACCGTAGAGGGTCGATGCGACCTCCAGCAACGTCGCCGGCGTCAGGTGGTGGGTGAAGGAAGAGGGCACATAGCCAGGTTCCAGCCTCTCCCAGCGGATCGTCTCCTCGTAAGCGCCCGTATGCGCATCGACGAAGTAGACCACATCGTAGTCGATGATGAGCTCCGCCAGCTCAGGGACGAGCTGCGGCTGGAACACCAGATCCACCGCTTGCCCCAGGTCCGACAAGCCATCGTCATCCAGCGTGAGCGGCGGTCGCCCCAGCCGCCTGGCCACCGCGTTGACCACGTGGAACCCAATGCCGTCGTCCTCCCGGCTGAGGTTGCCGTATCCCAGGACCAGGACGCGCCGCTCGTCCCTCATCTCGCTCCTCATCCGCCAGATCGAGTCATCCATCTCGGCGCAGCGTCTCCACCACCGCGCCCTGGGGATCGACGATGTCCACGATGATCGGCATCTGACCCACCGCATGCGTCGAGCAGGAGAGGCAGGGATCGTACGCCCGGATGGCCGCCTCCACCCGATTCAGCAACCCCTCGCGGATGGTCTGGCCGCTGAGATAGGTCTTGGCCACCGTCTCCACCGCCTTGCTCATCGCCCAGTTGTTGTGCCCGGTGGCGACGATCAGGTTCACCCGTTCCAACTGGCCGTCCTCGTTGGCCCAGTAGTGATGGAACAGGGTGCCGCGCGGGGCCTCGATGATGCCTACGCCCTCGCCCTTGAACTCACGATGGGTATTCACGATGTCCTTGCTCAGGATATCGGGGTCGTCCAGCAACACCTTCACCCGCTCGGCGGCGAAGAGGGTCTCGATCAGCCGGGCATAATGGTAGTAAAGGGTGTTCTCCACCGGCTTGCCATCGTTCAACGCCTTGAACGTCTTCAACTCCTCATTGGCCAGTGGCGTATCGCACTTCTCCGCCACGTTGAGTCGTCCCAACGGCCCTACCCGGTAGACGCCATCCGGCCATCCCCGCTTCTTGTAATAGGGGAATTTCAGGTAGGACCAGTCCTCCACGCGCTCGGCGATGTAATCCAGGTAATGATGGCCGTCGAACTCCTCCCATCGCTCGCCGTCAGAGCCGATCAGGCGGCATACCCCGTCGTACAGCTCCAAACCGCCTTCGTCCGTCACCAGCCCCATATATCCGCTGGAGAAGACGGCGAACCTCTCGACGTCCTCCCGGTTCTTCTCCGCCCAATCCTTGACGATGGCGATGCCCTCCTGGATGGTGGCGATGGCCTCATCCACCCCCGCCAGGATCTGGTCCCGCCCAGCCGGCTCCAGCGCCTTGTTGACCCCGCCGGGGATCGCGAAATTCGGATGCACCCGACGGCCGCCCAGGATGCGGATGATCTCCTGTCCGAACTTGCGCAGGCGCACCGCCTTTACGGCCAGCTGTGGGTTCGCCTGGAGCAGGCCGATCACGTTTCGCTTGGCCGGGTCCGCGTCGAAGCCCAGCAACAGGTCGGGGCCGGCGAGCTCGAAGAAGTGCATGCCATGGCTCTGGATCACCTGGCCCATATGCATGAGGTCCCGCAAGAGATGAGCCGGACGGGGAGCCGGCGCCCCCACGAGGTCGTCACAGGCCTTGGCCGATGCCAGGTGGTGGCTCACCGGGCAAATGCCACAGATGCGGGGGGTGATCATGGGCATCTCGAAGTACATCCGCCCTTCGCAGAACTTCTCGAACCCTCGGAACTCGTTGATGTGCAGGTACGCCTGTTCGACGTTCCCGCTCTCGTCGATATGAATGGTAACCTTCGCGTGACCTTCGATGCGGGTTACCGGCTCAATCGTGATCTTCTGCGTCGCCATATCCACTCCCCCCATCAGTGCCAGTGAAGCTTCTCGTCCTTGATCTCCGGTATCCGCCCCTGCGCCAGCTCGCTCAAGACGTAGTAGATCACGTCAGGATCAGGCGGGCATCCCGGGACAAAGACGTCCACATCCACCACCTCACGCAAGGCTCGGACCGGGGTTGGGGAACCCAGCTCAGGGCTCGAGGGGATCTTCCCTTCCTCGTCGGTGCTCTCCGTCTCCACATACGCCCTGCGCAGGGCCTCCTCCAGCTTGAAGAAGTTCCGCATGGCAACCACACCGCCGAACACGGCGCAATCCCCCATCGCCACCAGGATCTTGCAACGCGCGCGCATCCGCTTGGCGACCTCTTCATTGGTGGTCAGATTGACCGCGCCGGTCAGGATGCCCACATCGACCCCATCCTCATCCGGCTCTTTGAGGTCCGTGATGGGCGTCGCCCGGATATCCACGAGCTTCGCGATCTCCGCGATACGCTCGTCGATGTCCAGCAAGGACATGTGGCACCCAGCGCAAGCCGCCAGCCAGTCGCTCGCGATCTTCGGTTTCGCCATTCTCAATGCTCCTTTTCCACCTATAGAAGTAACCTCTCACCCAACCGCTCACTCCATAGCCGGGGGAGATCCGCCCCCACGCCGCTCTTCCGGCCGGAGGCTTACCGGGATCACGCCGTCCATTCACGCGATGGGCACGCGAGCTCTCAACGCCTGCTCCCAACCGTCATCCAACGTGATCCCCAACTTCTCGGCAAGGCTCTGCAAGACGCGCACGTTGGACCAGACCCCCTCCGGCGGGGTCAGCCCGCGATGCGCCTCCTGTAATCGTCCTTCCAGATTCAGGTAATGCCCTTCCTGCTCGGCCCATGTCTCCACAGGCAGCACAACATCGGCCATCGTCGTCGCAGCCGACACATGGCTGGCCTGCACAACGATGAAGGGCACCCCTTCTAGGGGCTGAACGAGCGCCTGGTCGGGATCCTCGTCGCCCAGGGCCAGATAGGCGACCTGGTGCCCGCCCACGGAGAATGCCCGATCCAGACCATACGCGGCGGCCGCCAGGCCATTGGCCTGCCCACAGACGGCCACGAGCGCTGGATATCCCTCGCCCGGCGCCTCGATCAGATTGACCAACTGGGCCATGGTCTCCACGATCCCGGCCGATCCGTTCGATGCAGCGCCATCGCCATAGACGAAGACCGGCTTCTGAGAGGAGGCGACCACGCGGGCCACCCGGCGGATCTCATCGGCCGCCACGCCCGTCCGTTGGCTGGCCAGCTCCGGGCTGTGCTCGGAGAGATCACGATTAGACTGCTCGCCAGCCAACTCCACCACCGCCGCCATGATGCCCAGCAGCAGATCACGTTCCGTCCCCGGCTGCGGGCGCAGCACATAGTGAGCCCACTCGCTCAAGGCGTTGTCGGCCGGATCGATGACGACCAATCGCGTCCCCTGGGGCAGGGAGCGCTTCACGAAGAACCCGGCAACCTGATGGTCCTGCACGAGATCCGTCCCCAGCACGACCACACAGTCGGCCGACTTCAGGGCATCCAGCCCCCTCTCCGAGACGCGACCGCTCTTCACGATCGACGCCCATGCCGAGTTCCATCCCGTGCTGGTCACCATCCCGCTTCCCACAGCGTCCGCGAAAATCCGCTTGAACAGGTAGAGCACCTCGGCCGGCAGCCGGGCTGAGGCGATCGCGGCCACCCCGTCCCCGTTGCGCCCCACCAACGGCTTCAACCTCTCGGCGACGACGTCCAGCGCCTCATCCCAGGATGCCGCTTTTAGCGTCCCATTCTTGCGCACCAACGGGGTGACGATGCGAGCGCGCTCATCCTTGAGAGGCTGATAGCGACCGACCTCGCACAATACGCCGTCGTTCACCGGCGCCTCCCAATCGCCATCGATCCGCATCAGGTGATTCTCACGCGTGATGAGCTCCACCCCACAGCCCACGCTGCACCCCACACAGACGGTCTTCGTCCGCTCGATCTCGGCATCTCGGCCGCGATAGGCGCTGAAGCGATCGATGAGCGCGCCCGTCGGGCACACCTGCACGCAGGTGCCACAGCTGACGCAGGTGCTCTCGCCCAATGGGACGCCCAGGTCGGCGATGATCATCGTCTGGGCCCCCCGGTCACGCACCCCCAGCGTGAAATTGCCCACCAACTCCCCACAGGCGCGCACGCAGCGCCGACAGAGGATGCAGCGGTTGTGATCCAGCACGAAATCCTCATGGGAGGCATCCACCGGGTAAGGACGCCAGCCGGGTTGCAGCGGCCAATGGGTCATCTCCTCTCGGTAGGCCGCGTTCTGCAACTCGCAATCCCCGCCGCTCACCTGACAGTACATACAGAAGTGATTCCGATCACCGAAGAGGAACGACAGGATGAGTCGACGAGCCTCTCGGATCCTGGGGGTGTTCGTGTATATCACCATACCGTTGGTGGCCGGGAGCGTACAGGAGGTTTGAAGTGCGGGCACGCCTTCCACCTCCACCATGCAGAGGCGACAGCCACCATACGGGGTCAATTCCGGATGATCGCACAGGGTTGGGATGTCAATACCGGCCTTCTCGGCCGCTCGCAACACCGTTGTCCCCTCCGGGACCTCCACGGCTCGACCATCGATCGTCAAACGGACCATTATCCACCCTCTCCATCTCGTACAGGTTGCCCCGTGATCCCGGGCTTACGCGACGACGAGCTGCCGTTCGCTCATCGGGCAGACACCGACGGGACAAACCCCTAGCTTGATGTGCGCCTCCACTTCCGCCCTGAAATGCCTGAGGATATCGCGAACGGGCACGGCAGCGGCCTGACCCAGCCCACAGTTGGACAGCTGACGCAGCCCGCCGATCAGCATCTCCAGCTCCTCAATGCCGGAGAGCGTTCCACGCCCCTCAGCGATGTCCGTCAGGATCCGGTAGGCCCGCTCCGTCCCAACCCGACAGGGCGTACACTTGCCACAGCTCTCCTTCCGGAAGAAGTTTAGCAAGACCCGGGTCAGGTCGACCGCGCAGGTGTTCTCATCGCAGATCAGCAGGGCGCCCGATCCCAGCGAAACCTCCGCACGAGCGTAGGAGTCGAAGTCCATGGGCGTATCCTGCAAACTGGCCGGGATGATCGACCCGCTGGAGCCGCCCGTCTGCGCCAGCTTGAACGTAGCCCCGTTGCGTATTCCCTTGCCGTAAATGGCGATGACCTCACGCAAGGTGATCCCCATGGGCACCTCGATCAATCCCGTGACGTTCACGTTGCCCAGGATGGTGTACACCTTGGTCCCGGGGCTATGCGGGGTACCAAACTGACGATACCAATCGGCCCCGTTCTGGATGATGGGGGGCACGTTGGCCAGCGTCTCTACATTGTTCACCACGGTCGGCTGCCCCCACAGGCCATGGGTCGTGGGATACGGCGGGCGCGCCCGGGGCTCCCCTCGCTTGCCCTCGATCGACTCGATCAGCGCGGTCTCCTCACCGCAGATGTACGCGCCGGCGCCGGAGTGGATGTGGATATCAAAATCGAACCCAGAGCCGAAGATGTTCTCGCCCAGGAAACCCATCTCCCGCGCCTGGGCGATGGCCTTCCGTAGCCGGGCCTGCGCCAGTTGATACTCCCCACGCACGTAGATGTATCCCTCGCTCGCCCCGACGGCGTAGCCGGTGATTACCATCGCCTCAATGACGCTGTGCGGATCCCCCTCCAGGATAAGACGGTCCTTAAAGGTCCCGGGCTCACTCTCGTCGGCGTTACAGATGACGTACTTGGGCGTGCGGTTTTCTCGCGCGACGAAGCGCCACTTCAAGCCGGTGGGGAACCCAGCGCCGCCGCGCCCCCGCAAGCCCGCGTTGGAGATCTCACCGACCACCTCGTCGGGTGTCATCTGGGTCAACGCCTTGCCCAACGCCTCATACCCGCCGTAAATGATATAATCCTCGATATCCTCTGGATCGATCACGCCAGCACGCCGCAGCACAACCCGCTGCTCGGCCGGCAACGTGCCCCGCCGGGCAGAAAGCCAAGAGATCGGCCCAAAAAGCTCCTTGGGCACCAACCGATCCGTGACGATCTGGCCCTCCCGCAAATGCCTCTCCACCAACAAGGGCACATCGTCCGGCTTCACAGGACCATACGCGACCGCCTCAGGGTAGATGATCACCAATGGATGGGCCTCTTGCCGCGTCACACACCCCATCGTGGTCACGACCACTTCCTCGACGAGGCCAAGAGATCGGATCTCCTCCTGTAGCCGACGATAGACCTCTTGTGCGTCACGATCCGCGCTTCCGGGATCGCTCGCGACCAAGACCATCGAGCGAATCACCTTCATTATCCCCCTCTCCTTCACTCGTAACGCGCCAGGATCTCCGGCAACTGCTCGGGAGTCACATTGCCGTACACATCATCGTCGACCACGATGACGGGGCCCACGCCGCACAGGCCGATGCAACTCGTGGTGACCAATGTCCACCGACCATCCGCACTGGTCTCCCCGGGCTCCAACCCCAGTTCCTCACGCAGGGCGCGCCACAGTTCCCCTCCGCCGACGACGTGACAAGGCGCGCTCTCGCAAAACTGAATCACATGTCGGCCCCGAGGCTCTATCGCGAGCATCTTGTAAAAGCTGGCCACCGAGAACAGTTGCGCCTTTGGGATTTGGAGCAGCCGGCTCACCTCTTCGAAGGCCTCCGCCGGGATGTACCCCATCTCCCGGTTCACATCGCTTAAGATCGCGACCAATTCCTCCCTGGTCGCGCCGTGCCGCTCGACCGCAGCCTGCACCACGGCACGTACATCCAAATCTTCCCGAACGGCGATCGTCATGCCCTCCCTCCTTCAAGAACAAACGAGCTCTACGCCCGCTAGAATGCCGGGAGTACCCACTCTTGTATCGCTTGCCCGCCAACCACATGTTCCTTCACGATCCGACGCGCCGCTTCCGGCGTCACTTTGCCATACAATACCTTCCGCCCTTCCCCGTCGATCACCTCGACGATGGGCTCCCATTCGCATGGCCCGAGACAGCCGGTCTGTTTTACCACGACATTCTGCACGTTCTCCGACTTGATCTCGTCGAGGATAGCCTGCATTGTCTCCTGAGCGCCCATCGCGATCCCACAGCTCCCCATACCGACGATGATGCGGGCTTGACCAGTGGCCTCCTGGGCCTTTCGCCTTTGCAACATCTCCTCACGCAGACGCTCCAAGCCCTCGAGCGACCTCACGACTGGCATAGATTCCTCCTACGGGGCTTCGCCCGGGTTCTCCAGGTCTGCCTGCAAACCATAGCCAGATCCTGAGCACCCTTGTGAATATCATCACCACCACGTGAATGTTATCACCGCCGAGTCGGCGTCCATATGACAGGCATCATATTGTACACTGTAACCCCGAATTCTCAATAGGAAAACGGACCGGCCCCCACATCCCCATATGGTGCCGCTCACACCGCAGCAATCTATCGAATATATATTTGTCGCCGCCGTCTGAGGGTGCTATAATAGCGCCAACTTCTTGAGGAAAGGATTGTCCGACGTGACCAACGCGGGAAGCGCTTCTTCTATCCCGGCTTCTCCCACCTCTGAAGCGATCAATCCCCACCCAACACAAAGCAGTGTAGAAGGCACTTTACGAGAGCTGATCGAAACCCTGATCCTCACGCTCATCATCTTCCTCCTGATCCGCTCCGTCATTCAGAATTTCCGCATCGACGGGGTCAGCATGGAGCCCAATTTCCACGATGGACAATTCCTGATCATCAACAAGCTGGCCTACAAGCTGGGACGCCCGTCCCGAGGCGACGTGATCGTCTTCCGGTATCCGAAAAACCCCAACCGGGATTTCATCAAACGGGTGATCGGGCTGCCGGGGGATACAGTCGAGGTGCGACAGGGTCAGGTGTTCATCAACGGGGCCGCCCTCCAGGAGCCGTATCCACTGCTGCATGATGCCCTCTCCGTGGAGCCCGTCACGGTCGGCCCTGGCCAGCTATATGTCATGGGGGACAATCGCGGGAACTCAAGCGACTCACGCGTTTGGGGACTCCTGCCCATGGATCTGGTCATCGGCAAGGCGTGGATCTCTTACTGGCCGCCACAGTACTGGTCCGTTGTCCCCCATTATACACTGGAAGTAGGCCCTTGACACGAGCCCCCACGCACGCTGCCGCGCGCTTACTGAGAGGAGGACAGCTCATGGCTATACCGGAGGGCACAGCAGATATGGACAAGATGATTGAGCGGGTCACCCAGCGAGTGCTGCGAGCGCTGGGACAATCGGCAGCGGGCTATGAACCGCCCCCACCGCCTCCTCCTCAGCCGGACCTTTTCACGATGACGGCAGAAGAAGTGGCCCAGATGATCGATCACACCCTGCTGAAGCCGGACGCCACGGCACAACAGATCGCGGCGCTCTGCGAGGAGGGAGAGCGATACCGCTTCGCGGCCGTATGCATTCATCCCACGTGGGTGGATCAATGCGCGCACGCCCTCAGCGGCTCGCCGGTCAAGGTGGCCTCCGTGGTCGGCTTCCCGCTAGGCGTGACGACATCCGAGGTCAAAGCGTTCGAGTCGAAGGTGCTGCTCTCCCACGGCGCGGCGGAGCTAGATATGGTACTGAACATCGGCGCCCTCAAATCTGGTAACTTCTGCCTGGTTTGGAACGATATCCGCTCCGTGGCCGAGGTCACACACGAGCGCGATGGCCTGCTGAAAGTCATCCTGGAGACCGGATACCTGACCGACGAGGAGAAGGTGGCCGCGTGCATCATCGCCCATGTGGCAGGCGCCGATTTCGTGAAGACCGCCACCGGATTTGGGCCCGGCGGGGCCACAGAGGCCGACATCCGGCTGATGCGCCGGGTGGTGGGAGGCGCCCTCGGCGTGAAGGCGGCCGGAGGCGTCCGCACGTTGGAACAGGCGCGACAGATGGTGCTGGCCGGTGCCAACCGCATCGGCACCAGCTCCGGCGTCCGCATCGTCGAGGAGGCCCGCCAGCGAGCGGCCGCATCCTCCAGCGAATCCACAGGGTAACGACAAAGGAACATGAGACTATGGCAGCCCAAGAACTGCTGATCCTGGCTGGACACGCCTGGCAATGCCCCGACTGTCGGCTCCGGCTGCTCGAAGCGCCCGAGAAAGTGCTGAGCGGCCGCCGGCTGAGCGCGGAGGAGAGGGAGCGGCTGACGAAACTGGAGGCGGAGCACTTCACCAGCATATCCGCCCTGGCCCAGGCACTGGACGTGGAGGTCAACGACCTGTACGAGATCATGAACCACGCACGCACGCGGCTACGCCACTTCTGACACGACCTGATGACACGCCGCTTCGCCCTTGAGCATATCGCCCCGGGCTGCATGGCCTGGGGCATTTTGAGTCCGAGATCCCGGCTCGTGCCCCCAACGGGCCCGGAGGCATGTGGATGCGTCAACTGAGAGATCGGCTGTGGTGGGTGGATGAGGTCGCCCCCGGCGCGGGGGTATACGTCTGGCAGGATGCGGAAGGCCTGATCCTGTTCGACACCGGCATGCCGTGGCACGCACGCTCCATCCTATCCGCCCTCTCCGCAGAGGGATTCACACCATCGCAGATCCACCACATCCTCATCACCCATGGCGACCTCGACCATATCGGCGGGATGAGAGCCATCAGGCAGGCCACAGGGGCGCCCATCGTGTGCCACGCGGTGACGGGAGCCATCCTGCAGGGCCGCCTACGCCGCCCACTGGGGCTTGGCCTCCTGGGGAAGATGGCCAACCTGCCCATCCACCTCCTACTAGGGCCGATCTTTCACTGCATCCCCACAGAGGCGGACGAACTCATCGTGGACGGGACCTCCCTCCCCGGCGGGTTCCAGGCCGTCTTCACGCCAGGACACTGCCCCGGGCACACGGCTTACTACCACCCCGATGCGCGCGTCCTGATCGCGGGTGACGTCGTCCGGAACGCGAGGCGGGAGCTGGCCTCGCAACCGCCCCTCTTCACGGCCGATCCGGCCGCCGCCATTCGGGATATCGAACGGCTGGCCCGCCTGGAGGTGGAGACCCTATGCCTTGGGCACGGCGAGCCGATCCTGACAGGGGCGCAGGCCCAACTCCAGGCGCTGGCCCAAAAGCTACAAAAAACATCCCCCTGATCCTGCCGAAAGGAGATCACGGTTGACCATGAGCACGGGAACTCCCTCCCTGGATAATCCGACGCTACAGGTGATCCGCTCACACCGATCTATCCGCAAGTACAAGCCCGATCCTCTGCCACGCGAGATGATCGAAGCCATCGTGGCGGCCGCGCAACGATCGTCCACATCATCCAATCTACAAACGTACAGCGTGGTCGCGGTCACCGACGCCGAGAAGCGGGCCCAGCTGTGTGAGCTCTGCGGCGGCCAGGAGCATGTGCGGGAGGCCCCGGTCTTCCTGGCCTTCTGCGCGGACCTGGCCCGGCTGGAACGGGTTTGCGAACTGCGCGGTTACCCGCTGGAGGCGGACCACATGGAAACCTTCCTGGTCGCCGTCGTCGACGCGGCTATCGTGCTGCAGACCGCGGTGCTCGCCGCCGAGTCGTTGGGGTTGGGGGCGTGCATGATCGGCGCGATCCGCAACCACCCCCGGGAGGTGATCCAGCTGCTCGGGCTGCCCAAACGGGTTTTCCCCGTCGTGGGGCTCACGCTGGGATGGCCGGCCGAAGCACCCGCGCTGAAGCCACGGCTACCGCTGCGCGCCGTGCTCCATTGGGAGCGCTACGACACCTCCCACCTCGACGAGGACCTGCTGGCATACGATCGCGAGATGGCCGCCAGCGGCATCTACGCCGGCCGGCAGGTGCCGGTGCCCGGCAAACCCGGCGAGATGGAGGCCTACGGCTGGCTGGAGCACTCCGCTCGTCGCGCCTCGCAGGCCGCGCGCACCCACCTGCGCCAGGAGATCCAGGAGCAGGGATTTGCGCTCTTATAGTCTATTCGTATCAACTAAACAGCATGGGCGAGGCCCCCGCCTGTCGCTTTTCCTCTTCACGGGCGGTCGCACCTGAAAGGGGAGGTGCGGAGGGGCTTCCTCTCCGCAGAAAAACTCTTTTTCTCGCCTTTTCCCTGCCTGGTTGGGGCTTCGGCCGGTGGCCTCCGGCCCCACGGGGCAGATGAGGGCCTGAAAATAGAGTTCTTCGGAGGGGCGGCAGCCCCTCCGAGCCACCCTAGAGATGCGGGGCCACGCTTCCATATCGCTTAAGTTGATACCAATGGGATTCGCGCTCTTATAGTCAATCCTAAACAGGGGAGACCACCATCCCATGTCAGACACGGAGAAACAGGCACTGCTTCCAGGAGCCCGGGTGGCCGTGCAGACCTGTATGGGCGTCCGGGCTGACGACCGCGTCGTGATCATCAGCGATGAGCCGACGCTGGCGATCGGACAGGCGCTGGCCCAGGAAGCCAGCGACATCACCCCCCATACACATCTTCTGCGGCTGGAGCGATACGGAGACCGCCCCATCACCGAGCTGCCGGAGGCGCTCGCGGCCGACATCAGGGCCCTGTCACCCACCGTCACCTTCTACGCGGCCTCTGCCCAGCCCGGTGAGATCAGCTTTCGCATCACGCTGCACCGTTACCTGATCGACGAGCTCAACGTGCGCCACGGACACATGCCGGGCATCACCCCCCGTCTGATGCGCGAGGGCATGACCGCCGACTACCGTAAAATCGAGCGGGTGACGCTCCGAGTCTGGGAGCGAGTACGCACAGCTCGTCGCATTCGCGTGACCACCCCCGCCGGCACCGAATTCACGGCCGAGTTCGGCCCGGAGCGACGGTGGGTGCCCTGCACCGGCATCTACCACCGGCAGGGCGATTGGGGCAACCTCCCCGAGGGGGAGATCTTCACCGCGCCGCTCACCGCCGAGGGCACGCTGGTGGTCGACGTGCTGGGGGACTACTTCAGCGAGCGATACGGCGTACTGGCGACGCCGGTCAGGCTGCACGTGCAAAAGGGCAGAGTGACAGACATCGCCTGCGCGAACCCCGACATCGCGATTGAGCTATCCGAATACCTGCGCTCCGCCGAGAACGGGACCCGCCTGGGGGAGTTCGCCATCGGCACCAACATCGCGTTGCGGCACCTGACGGGGAACCTGCTTCAGGACGAGAAGATCCCTGGCGTTCACGTCGCCTTCGGCAACCCATATCCGGAGGAGACGGGCGCCGACTGGGCGTCTCAGGTCCATGTGGACGTCATCCCCACCCGTTGCACCATCGAGGTGGACGGGGAGATCATCATGAGGGATGGGACGTTCGCTCCACACTATCTGGAGTGACCAGATCCAATGCCCTTCGTTGAGACCGGCCGACTACGGCAACACTACCTGGAACGAGGCGAGGGAGATCATCCTCTTCGTCCACGGGTCGTTCGGCAACGCCCGGTGGTGGGAGCCGACCCTGGATCTGCTCCCCGAGGGATACCGGGCCATCGCGCCCGATCTGCGCGGCTGCGGCCGAAGCGATCCGGCGGATGCGCCTGACGACTACGAGATCGCCACGCAGACAGCCGATCTGTGGGCCCTGGTCGACGCGTTGGGGATCGGCGATCTCCACCTGGTGGGACATGCCTACGGGGCGGCCGTGGCGCTCCAGATGACGCTGGATCGCCCCGGCCCCATCCTCACCCTGACCCTGATCGCTCCCCCGTCCGCCTGGGGCGTGAAGACACCCCCCGAGGCACTGCAATACCTGGAGCAGATGCGCACCGATCGGGAGCTGCTGCTTCGGGCGTTGGCTTCCACGATGCCCGGCCGGGCCC
>JAADGJ010000141.1 GCA_013152435.1 Chloroflexota bacterium
AGAACTCTATTTTCAGCCCCTCACCTGCCCCGTGGGGCCGGAGGCCACCGGCCAAAGCCCCAACCAGGCAGGGAAAAGGCGAGAGAAAGAGCTTTCCTGCGGAGGGGCTTCCCCTCCGCGCCTCCCCTTTCCGGTGCGACCGCCCGTGGAAGGAAAAAGCGACAGGCGGAGGCCTCGCTCATGCTGTTCAGTTGATGCGAATAGGGCAGCCAACCGCCATCCCCAGCCTGCACGAAATCCGCTTGACGAGGGCTTGAGGGCTCGCTATACTCGGCCCGAGGAGGTACGATGCCGATTCGCCGATCCGTGCGTATTCCGTGGCGTCCCCTGCTCATCATCGCACTGGGTCTCATCGCAGCCGTCGCCTTGTGGCGACCGCTTTCACATATGCTGGCGGACATGGAGAGCGCCAGGGAGTGGCTGGCCGCTCTGGGACCGTGGGGGCCGATCGCCCTGATCGCCGTGAACGCCGCGCAGATCGTGTTCGCCCCGATCCCCGGCTACTTCGTGCAGATGGCCGGCGGTTACCTGTTCGGCGCGGTGCCGGGCGCGCTCTACGGCCTGGCGGGGATGCTGATCGGCGGCGCGCTGGCGATGGTGCTGGCCCGGCGATTGGGACGCCCCTTCGTCGAGCGATGGCTGGGCGCGGAGCGCGTGGCCCGTTGGGAGCACGCCGTCCACGCGGACGCGCTGTGGGTGTGGTTCCTCTTGATGGCAAGCCCGGTCGGCGATGCCCCCTACTACCTGGCTGGCCTGACCCGCATCCCGATCTGGAAGCTCCTGGGCGTGGTGCTCCTCACTCGCGGGCCCTCCGTCGGGATCGTGGCGGCGGTAGGGGCCGGGGCGATCGCCCTGTCCCCCCGACTGCTGTTGGGGGCGCTCCTGGCGATCCTGTTGGCCGGCCTGCTGCTGTATCGAACGGGACGGCGGATCGCGGCGAGCGTCGAGGAACGGGTGCTGCGCCGGGCGAGGCGAACGAGCGAATCCTGAGAGAGACGATATATTATGTCAACCATCAGGGCGTGAGGTACCATGGGTGACGACGAAGCGGCAGGAGAGACCTGTCACCTCTGTGCTGGGCAGGCCGTAACCCGATGTCGCACGTGCGGTCGGCCGGTCTGTTCCGAGCATCTGGTCCCATATCCCGACGAGTTGGTGGAGGCCTTCGGCCCGGACGGCTGCCAGCGCTGCGTCGATCGGGCGATCACGGAGATCGAGCGCGGCCGTCAGCGACGGGAGCGAAAACGGGAGCGGGATGTGGCCTATCGCACGTGCGCGGTGTGTCAGCAGGTGTTCGAACAGACGCTCCCCGCCTGTTCCGTGTGCGGTCGGCGCGTGTGCCTGGACCACTCCATCCGCTATCGACGGCGATTCCGTTTCGGAAACCGCAGGGATTCCATCGCCGGCACATGGTATTGGGAATACGACGTGCGCTGCCTGGAGCACCGCCGCCATCTCTGGCTGGATCGCCTGCGGGGATGGCGGATCGACCCGAGGACGGAGGAACAGATCGAGGTGACTTCCACGGAGTGAGACATCGGAGCCCCGCTTCACCGCTGCATTCGTATGATGCGCGAGTTGTGTCGGCGTCCCGGCTTCGCCGGGGGCCGGCCGGGAGGCGAGAGATGGTTCGTCGACAGTGGATTCTGGCTGTATTGATCTGCCTCTGGTGGGCCGCGTGCGCGGCTCCACCCCCTTCATCCCCCACCGCCCACGTGCTTCCCACCGCGACGCCCTCATCGGAAGACCCATACGCACGCCTGCGACATGAGATGGTGGAGAAGACCATGCGCGCTCGAGACATCACCGACGAGCGCGTTCTGGCGGCCATGGAGAAAGTGCCCCGCCACGAGTTCGTCCTGCCCGAATACCTGGATCAGGCGTACGCGGATCACCCCCTGCCCATCGGCTTCGGCCAGACGATCTCCCAACCCTACATCGTGGCGTTGATGACGCAGCTTTTGCAGCTACAGCCCACGGATAAGGTGCTGGAGATCGGCACGGGGTCCGGATACCAGGCGGCCGTGCTGGCCGAGCTGGTGGACGAGGTGTACACGATCGAGATCATCCCGGAGCTGGCCCAATCGGCAAAGGAGCGGCTGAAGCGGCTGGGGTACAAGAACGTGCATGTGCGCCAGGGCGATGGTTATTACGGCTGGCCGGAGGAGGCGCCATTCGACGCCATCATCGTCACGGCGGCGCCGGACCACGTGCCCCCTCCCCTGGTGCAGCAACTGAAGGACGGCGGCCGGCTGGTCATCCCCATCGGGCCGCCGGGTGGATATCAGACGCTGTGGCAGATCGTCAAACGCGGCGAGAACCTGGAGGCCAACAACATCGCCGGCGTGCTCTTCGTGCCGATGACGGGCGCCGCGCAGAAGGAAGGGCGTCCCGGCGGGGTAGATATCCTGGGATCAACCCCGTGACCACCGCTCCATACGAACCATAGCCGCCAGGGCCAACACGTAGCTGGCCGCACCCACATACAGCACGGCACTGAATCCCAGATCCAGGGCCAGCAACGCCGCCAACACGGCGCTGATGACGGAAAGACACCCGTTGACCGCCCAGGCCCACGGGGTAATGCCGGGCATCGCCGCCTCCGCCCGGGCCAATCCGGCGGGAAACGGGATGCCCAGCAGCAGCCCGAGAGGCGCCAGCAAACCAGCCGTCACGCCCAGCCGGGCCCACAGCGGCCATCCCAGCGCGCCCTCAAAGGTCAGGCGTAACACGGTCGGCCACACCACGATGATCAGGATCAGCCCGGCGAGCGCCGGGATCAGGCGGACGCGAGGGGCCAGCATGCTCCCTATCCCCGAGAAGAGCAGCAGGCCCGACAACACCGCCGCCAACGCCAAAGTGGGATGCCCCAGGAAGAGGATGAACCGCTGCACCAACGGGATCTCCACCAGCAGGAACCCCAATCCCAGCCCGCCGAAGTAGAGCAACGCGTGGACTCGCAGGCCGGGAGCCATCTGGCGCTGCCGGACTCGCTTACGCAGGACGACGGGCAGCACGATCAGGACGACGGATGCCAGCGCGGCCAACGCCAGCAGCGCCACCAGGACGAAGTACCCTGACCCGCCGAACGGCTGCCAGCGCTGTCCCAGCGTGCGCAGGATGGCCGGCGTCTGCGCCCACTTGAAGAAATGGAAGAAGAAGGGCCGGTCGTCCGTCGGCGGCCACACGGCGAACGCGTACTCCCGATAGAAGGCTTCTCGATCGCCCGTCAGGATCCGGGCGAAGGCGCGCTCGTAGTACGGCTCCGGCAAACGATTGATCCGGTTCATCTCCTCGAGGCGCACCCCCGGCCCCGCTACCAGATCGAAGCTGCGGTCGGCCGCGAAGGCGCGCACCGCCACCACCTCCTCCCCGGTGAGCGGCGACCGGGAGATGAGCAGCGTGCCCGTCTGCATGCCGCGGAAGGCGAGCAGATGCATGGCCGGATCCTCCACCCCCTCCCGATCCAACGCCTCGACGGCCAGCGCGGCCGCCCGTACCCACTCGCTGGGAGGCGTCTGCAGCCAGCGGGTCACTACCAGGATCCCTCGTGGGGTCAGACGGCCCAGATACGCCTGGAAGGCCTCCACCGTCCAATCGTACGTCTCGGCCAGGCTGTACGCGCCCGACGTGACCGGCCGATATGGCTCGGACAGCGGGAGGACGATGAGATCGAAGCGGGCGGTGGTCCGGTGCAGATAGGTGCGGGCCTCCTCGTGCACCACGGTGACGTTCGGCTCGACGTACGGGGAGCGACCGGCCGTGGCGTTCACGGCGCGGGTGATGAGCGGATTCGGCTCCACGACCACCGCCGACGATGCCCCAGACCGCAGCGCAGTCCACACCTCCAGGCCACCGCGCGGGTGGAGGATCAGCGTCCGGGCGCCCGGGCGCATCCGGTAGGCGATGGCCGTGGGCAGATCATCGATGAAGGACCAGTCGGTCACCCGGTCGGCGAGGAGGATGGGGGCCAGCCCATCGCCGTCGACCAGGAGCCCGCGCTGGGGCGGAATGGTGCCCATATAGGCATAGCTCAGCCCCGGCAGCGAGCGGATGGTGCTGCTCTCCACCACATCGACTCGCCCCTGGGCGTTCTCGGCGTGGAAAACGATGCGAGCGTCGGGATAGTTCAGGACCAGGCTCAGCCCCTTGTACGGCGAGAGGTGGAGCGCCAGCCATGGAGGTTGCCACCACGCCAGCACGAGGAGGATCGCCCCAGCCCCCAGGCCCAGCCAGCGCAAGGGCCGCCGCCGCCAGCCGAAGCCCACAACGGAGAGGCTGCCGATCCCAGCGGCCGCGGCGATGGTACCCGGCCCTCCTAACATGCCCAACAGCAGCGGCGCGGCGATTCCCCCGGCCGCCGACCCCACCAGGTTGGCCGCATAGGCGCGATGGGCACGCGTCGGCTCGGAGGACAGGGCGAGCGCGATGCCCAGGCCCGCGCAGAAGAAGGGGGCGGCGAGGGCAAGGAAGTACAGCGCCAGATAGAGGGCCTGCCGACGCTCCCAGGCGATGGTGTAGGAGTCAAAGGGAAGCCAGTTCGCGATGAGGTATCCGCCCAGGGCGGTGACACCGAAGCCGGCGGCGATCGCGGCCAGACGTCGTGCAATGGGAGGATGTCGCCAGCCGGACGCCAGGCTCAGCGCCGTGCCGCTGGCGCCATATCCCAGCAGGGCCACGCTCACCGCCATGAAGGCGAAGTGATAGAACTGCGTGATCGCGAAGACCCGCGTCAGCACGATCTCCAACAACAGCGCGGCCGCCGCCAGGAGAAACAGCCCCAGATCCGTCGCGGACAAGGTGGCCCTCCCTCAGGGCGATGCGGGTGAAGACGACAGACGACGAACGGCAAGTGCGAAGAGAGCCATGCTCCTACCCGGCCACCGTCTTCCGACCGTCGTCTTTCGTCTCTCGTCCGTCGTCTATTCCTCCACCAACTCCCGCGCTTGAGCGATCTGCGCCTCAATGGCGGCGCGCGCGGTGCCCCCCGCGCTGCGGCGTCGCTCCACCGAGCGCTCGAAGTCCCAGACCTCGGCCACGTCCTCGGCGAACAGCGGGGAGATGGCCCGCAACTCGGCGAGGGGAAGCCGGCTGAGCGGGACGCCAAGCTCCTCCGCACGCCGCACAGCCCGGCCAACCACGTGGTGGCTCTCCCGGAAGGGCATCCCCTTCCGTACCAGGTAGTCGGCCAGGTCGGTGGCCAGCAGATCATCCGACAGGGCGGCGGCCATCCGGTCGGGGTGCAACGTCATCTCCCGCAGCACGGCCGCGGTGAGCGGCAGTGCAACCGCCAGGGTGTCGGCCGCGTCGAACAGTCGTTCCTTGTCCTCTTGCAGGTCGGAGTTGTACGTCAGCGGCAGGCCCTTCACCACGGTGAGCAGAGCGGTCAGATCGCCAATGAGGCGTCCCGCCTTCCCTCGCAGCAGCTCCAGCGTGTCCGGGTTCTTCTTCTGCGGCATCAGGCTGGAGCCGGTGCTGTGTGCGTCGGACAGGGTGACGAAGCCGTACTCGGCCGTGCACCACAGCGTCAGATCGGCGGCCAGCCGGCTGAGGTGAACGCCCAGGATGGCCGCCCAGCCGAGGAACTCCAGAATGAAGTCGCGATCGGACACCGTGTCCATGGCGTTCGGCGTAATGCCGGGGAATCCCAGATCCTCGGCCAAAGCCTGGCGATCCACGTCGAAGGGATTGCCAGCGAGGGCGCCCGCGCCCAGCGGACACAGATCGGCCCGCCGCATGAGATCATCCAGCCGCTCCCGATCCCGCTGCCACATCCAGAAGTAGGCCATCATCCACAGGGCGAAGCGTACCGGTTGAGCGCGTTGGAGGTGCGTGTAGCCGGGCATGAGCACATCCAGCCCCGCCTCCGCCCGCTCGATGGCTGCCTTCTGCAGGTCGAGCAGCGCCGAGCGAAGCTGCCTGCTGGTGTCTCGCAGCCAGAGCCGCACATCGGTGACCACCTGATCGTTGCGCGAGCGTCCGGTGTGCAGCTTGCCCGCGATCTCCTTGCCGATGATCTCGCCCAACCGTCGCTCGTTGGCCGTATGGATGTCCTCGTCTTCCGGCTGGATGGCAAAGGTCCCGGCCGCCCACTCCGCCCGCACGGCCTCCAGCCCCTCGATCAGCCGATCTCGCTCCTCCTCGGTGATAAGGCCGGCGCGACAGATCGCCCTGGCCCACGCGATCGACCCCGTGATGTCCGCGTCCCACAACCGCTGATCGAAGCCGATGGAGTGCGTGAACCGGGCGGCCAACGGGTCCGGCCCCTCGCTGAAACGTCCTCCCCAAAGAGCGGTCATCGCCTCTCCTCTCCACACGACATTCGGAAGCATAATGACAGGACGACCTCAAAGGCGTCCCGCTCGCTCGGGCTGATTATACGGGACGATCCCGATTTCACCAACCAGGCCCCTGACACGGTAGTGTATCCAAAATGGTGGAAGTCCCTTCTGAGGGACTGCGCCCCTCAAAGCTCCCGCCGCATTTCCACCGAAAAAGATACACTACCCTGACATTAACCAACCAGAAACCCTGGCCCTTGGCCGGTAGGGGCGACACATCCTATGACGCCAATCCTATGGCGCGGGTTTCCCACAGCAAAGACGCTGGCGTTTGTCGCAGCGAGATCTCCAGGGATGCGTCGCCCTTACACAACAGGTACCCTTAGGCCTCTCTTCTTGCCAGGGAAGGGACACAGCTATGGTCCCACCTTCTCAAAAGGCCAAACTCCAGGATTCCTACATCACCGCTGACAACGGGGACAGAAGAAGGTGGAACGCTGGGCCAGCCGAATGCGCTGGACGGGGGTGCCACACACCGGGCAGGGCTCCTCTGCCCGCCGGAAGACCTGGAGACGCTCCTGGAATCGGCCGCTTTCCGCCGCCGGAGGGCGGTAGTTCTGGAGGGTACTGCCTCTGGCCCGGATCGCCTCGGCCAGGATCATCCGGATCGCCGCGTGAAGCCGACGGATCTCCCCGTCGGTCAGGCTATCAGCCGGGCGACGGGGGTCGATGCGCGCCGCGAACAGAACCTCATCCGCGTAGATGTTCCCCAGGCCAGCGATGCAGTGCTGATCCAGAAGCGCCGCCTTGATAGGCGTACGGCGTCCCCGCAGGCAGGCGGCCAGATCTCTGGCTGTAAACGATCGATCGAGCGGCTCCGGCCCCAGCCCGCCCAGCACCGTCTCCGGATCCTGCACCAGCCACAATCGCCCAAATTTTCGCTGATCTGTGAAATGGAGCGCCCGGCCGTCATCCAGCGATAGGATCACCCGGGTGTGGGGGTCCACAGGGCGGTCAACCGGCTGGACGCGCAGATTGCCCGTCATGCGCAGATGGATCAGAAGCGTCCAGCCATCCGTCAAAGGGAGCACCAGGTACTTGCCACGCCGTGTGACGTTGAGGACCCGCCGGCCGCGCACGAGCGAGAGGAACTTCTCGGGGGATGGGCAGGCGATGGATCTCGGCCAGTAGACGGCCGCCTCGGTGATCTGGCGCCCGATCAAATGGGGGCGCAGTTCGCGAGCGGTGGTCTCGACCTCCGGCAGCTCAGGCATGCCAGGTTACTCCTAGCGTGCGCGCGTCAGCCAGCTGGCCACACCTAGGATCACCACCGCGGCGACCAGGATCACCTCCAGCGCGCGTATCCAGGCGATGGGCACGCCGAAAAGGCGTTCCTCTCTGCCCTCCACCCAGCTGACCTCCCCTTCTGGGACGGGGCCTCGTCCCGGTGCACGCTCCGGCGCCTTTACGAGGGGAACAGGGGTGGGCGTCGCCGGCGCAGGGGCGGCCACCTGCGTGGCCACGATCGTCGGAGGTGCCGGGGTGGGGGTGGCCAAGGCTCCCGCCTGAGCGGTCGCCGTGGCGTCCTCAGGGGCTGCAGGTGCCACCGCGGGCGGCTGCCCGGCCGCGACGGCGGTCTCCGCCGTCGGCGATTCAGGTGCAGCCGGCTGTGGGGCACCCGGGGGAGCCTTCCTCGCGACGACAGCGGGCTCCTCCTCCTCGGCAGCCGCCGGCACTTCCAGGGGCGGAGCGACCAACGTGCGCACTTCCGGTGCCGCCTCTCCGCCGGCCCCCTTCGGCACTTGCCCCTCCGCTGGTGGGGCCTCTGGGGCTTCAACCTTCTCCATGACCAACGGGGCGGGGGGCGGGGCACCCGGCGCCGCCTCCTGCGTAGGCAGGCCCTTCTCCTCTTGAGCGGGGATGGACTCCGCCTTCAGGGCCGTCTCCATCGTCGCCGCCGGGATCTCAGCCTCTTCCACGGCCACCGCTTGCTTCCGCTCCAGTGGGGCCGGCGCGCGGCTCCCGACCGCAAGCTGGCCGGAAAGCCAGAAATCCCCCACCAACAGGACGACCAGCAAAGTGGCCGCCAGGGCGGTCGCGCCGCGCAGGTAGAGGGACAGCGTCAGTCCGCGCCACCGACGCCAGAACGGCTCCCGGCGATCCGGCGCCACATCGGCCTCGCTCAACGTGAAGGCCCGGGGCAAGGACGCTCGTGGCAGGTTCGACAGCAGGGAGACCGTATGCTGCAGCGTCTGCAAGCGGAAAGCCACGTCCGGGTCACGAGCGACGGCTTCCTCCACCGCCTCTCGCTCCTCAGGCGTCACCTCGCCATCGATGTAGGCGGACAGCAGCTCATCCGTTACGCGAACACGCGGCCGGCGTCTCCCGCCCGAGTTCCCTGTTCCGGCTTTCATTCCCCTGTTTGGCACCTTACGTCACCCATTCGCTTCGATCTCACGACAAACGCACATCCTGGCAAGCCGTCACACCAGACACCATCCCGCTTGCCTAATCATTTCTAAGACGATAGCGTCGCGGGAGAAGTTCCTGACGCTCCAGCAGGTAATCCCGCAGTCGCGCCCGCCCCCGGCTCAAGCGCGACTTCACCGTCCCCAATTGCACGCCCGTCACCTCCGCGATCTCCTGATAGGAGAGGCCCTCGATATCGGCCAGGACCAGCGTGATCCGTTGATCCTCCGGCAGACGCTGGATCCCTTCCTGGATGAGGGCGCTCAGCTCCTGGCGGAGGGCGTACTCCTCCGGGTCCTCGCCATCATACACGAGACGAGCGGCGTGTTCGGGATCAACGGCCATATCCTCCAGGGAGCTGGTCGGCCGACGCTTCTGGGCCCGCAGGCGATCATAGCAGGTATTGGTCACGATGCGCAGGAGCCAGGACTTGAAGGAGCCACCGCGAAAGTTCCGCAGCGCGCGGAACGCCTTGAGGAACCCGTCCTGCGTAGCGTCCGCTGCCGCATCGGGATCTCCCAAGACGCGATAAGCCACGTTATAAGCCAACCCCTGGTATGTCAACACCAGCTGGTTGAAGGCGGACAGTTCGCCCCGTTGCGCGGCTTGAATGAGCTCCCCTTCGTCCATACTCGGTGACGCTCCGAGCGTTGTCAATCGGCCTCGTGGGCTTTCTGGCGGGAAAACGGCTCATCTTGCGGCTCATTTGACGTTTCGCCCGGAATGGGCTATACTGAAAAACGTCAGCGTGCCGAAGTGGCGGAACTGGCAGACGCGCACGACTCAAAATCGTGTGGGGTTATCCCGTGTGGGTTCGACTCCCACCTTCGGCATCTGCCAGATGGGTTTTTAGCCTCCTTGTCGCATTATACCAGGGAACCAGAAAGGTGGCTAAAACCTTCTCAGAAGATGACGTTATGATAACTTGCGAACAGGCTGGGGGCATGGAGCACGATCCGTTCCTGCCCCCTGCTTATTGTCTTCACGTGGACGCATCCGGTATGGCGAGTAAGTCGCTCCAGCTTAACCCTTGGCTCCTTCTCCTCTCCCTGTCCCTGGCCCTGCTCATCATGACCGGGTGTCAGCGCGTGGAGGACGGAAAGGATCTCTCACCCGCGGAGAAGGAGGCCCAGGCCGTACAGATCGCGGCGGACTTTGCTCAGGATGCGGATCTGGAGCAAGCACAGACCAGGCTTCACGCCCTCGACGTGCCCAACGCGGAGCAATGGCTGGCCATGTTGGCCGAGCGCTATATCCACGAGGGCAAGGACGACGCCGCGACCGATCATCTGGTGGCGTTGTCCATGGCACTGGGAGTGAAAACGGCCACGATGGCGCGCTACGCCACGGCCAGGTTCACGGCCACGCCGGTGGCGACGCACGCGTCCACCTCCGCGCCGGAGGTCTCCCCCACGTTTACCTTCACGCCCGTGCCGCCGACGGCAACGCCCACCCCTGTATTGCCCACCCCCACTCCCACGGTCACTCCCATCCCCCAAGCCGTGGTTCAGGCGGATGTGCTCAATGTGCGATCCGGCCCCAGCACGGACTACCCGATTGTGGGGCGACTCGCCGCCGGGGATGCGGTGACGATCACCGGACAAAACGCCGCGGGCACATGGTGGCAAGTCTGCTGTGCAGGCGAGAAGTCGGGGTGGATCTACGGGGCCCTGGCGGAGTCACAAGGCGAGACCGGCGACGTGCCGGTTGTGCGTGATGTCCCCCCACCGCCTCCGACGCCGACCCCCCTGCCCCCTACGGCAACGCCCGTGCCACAGCCGCAGGTAGATTTCCGCGTGGCCAGCACCCGGCTGCTGAGCATCCAGGAGAATGGCGGGTGTGTGGGCATGCACAACATCTTCGTGACCGTGATAGACGCCGCTGGAGCCCCGCTTGACGGCATCCAGGTTGGGCGCGTTTGGGTGCCCGATGACATCAAGGTGACCGGCGCTGATGGGAAGGGACCCGGCCGCGTCGTCTTCGATCTGTTCAAACACGGCGACCAGGTCCGCGTGCTGAACTTCAGCAGCGAGACCACCCGCCCCCTGGAAGTGGAAGACGAGAAGATCCCCATTCCGGAGCTCATTGGGGCCGGATATTGCCCGGATGAGGCGGAATGCCGCCGCCTCATCAACGAAAATCGACTCTGCCGCTATCACTACTCGTGGGAGGTGATCTTCCAAAGGACGTGGTAGCTGACACGCTCGCTTCAGGCAATGGTAGGACAATCGACAGGCGAGCGACTTGGACGATCTGGCCATTATCGGTTATCTTTATCCATGGCAAAGCACGCAGCGCAATATCGAGATGCATAGGGGGATTTCATAGTGAATGCCCGTATCCTGAAAGAGACGCCACTTTTCTCCTTGCTATCCGAACCCGACCTGGAACGGATAGCGGAGCGGCTGCAGCCTCAAGAGCTGGCCCAAGGTGAGCATCTCTTCAACATCGGTGACGAGGCGAGGGCCTTGTACATCGTCCGCTCGGGCTGGGTACGCCTGGTCTCGAGCGGGGGGGATGTGCTGGCCAGCCTGGGTCCCGGCAGCGTGATCGGAGAGGCGGACCTGTTCCGCGGCCATCCACGCTCTACCGGCGCCATCGCGGCGACCCCACTGGAGCTGTGGGAGTTGAGCGACGACGATCTCACCGAGCTGATCACGCAACATCCGCCATTGGGCGTCGCCCTCAGCCGGGCCTTCGGGGGACATGTGGTGCAGATGGAGGCCTACCTGACATCCAGGCTGCACCATGTGGCGGGGCTGGAGGAGGTGAACGAGGACGACCTCGCCGCCCTAGCCCGCCTCCTGGAGCCCGTCGACGTCCCCAGCGGACAGGTGCTCTTCCAGGCCGGGGATCGCCCCGAGGCCCTGTTCATCATCGAGTCAGGGAAGATCACCCTGCTGCCGGGCGAGCAGGGCGGCGAGCCGAAGACCCTGTCCGAGGGACAGCTCTTCGGCGAGATGGCGTTGCTCACCAATAAGCCACATTTCTATGGCGCTCAGGCGGCCACGGACGCGCTGTTGTGGATGCTGGGCCGCGATGAGTTCCAAATGCTGATTCACCGACATTCCGG
The DNA here is from genome assembly GCA_013152435.1 of Chloroflexota bacterium. Taxonomy (NCBI): domain Bacteria; kingdom Bacillati; phylum Chloroflexota; species Chloroflexota bacterium. The sequence goes on from JAADGJ010000141.1 coordinate 11,824, forward strand.
GCTGGCCAGGGCCCTGAGCAAAGGGCTGCACGCCCCCCTCAGCTCGGAGGATCAGGCGGCCGCCGCCGAGGTCCTGGCCCGTATGCCGCTCTTCGAGGGGCTGCCGCACGAGGTGCTGAGCACCATCGCCAGCCGGCTGTTGCTGCTCCACATGCCGGCCGGCGAGATCATCTTCTCCGAGGGCTCCCGCTCCGACGCCATGTATCTGGTGGAATCGGGCGAGGTAGAGCTTCTGCAGACCTCCGGGCAACGGCAGGAGGCGTTGGCCCGCATCGGGCCCGGAGGCTTCTTCGGCGAGATGGCGTTGCTCACCGGGCGACCCCGCTCTGCGACGGCGATGGCGACGCAGCCGACCAACCTCTGGGTGCTCTATCGCAACGAGTTCGAATCCCTGGTCGTCCGCCATCCGGCCATCGCCACAGCGGTCAGCCGCGGCCTCTCGGAACGACTGGCGGAGGCGGGAGAGGCTCACGTGGAGCGGCACCTCCGTCACATCCGCCTGCTGCAAGGGCTACCCCAGGAGGCCCTGCGGGAGATCGCGGAGTTCCTGCGTCCGATGCGCTATCGTCAGGACGAGATCATCTACCGCCAGGGCGATCCCCCGGACTTCCTCTACCTGATCGAATCCGGGCGCGTCGTCCTCCTGATGGAGGAGAACGGCGCGGAGGTGCCGGTGGCGACGCTGGATGCCGGCGATTTCTTCGGAGAGCGCGCCGTGCTCGCCGAGGAGCGCCGGATCACCAGCGCGCAGGCGGCGACGGACGTGGATGTGTGGCTGCTCCGTCCCAGCGACTTCGAGATGCTCTCCGCTCGATATCCGAAGCTGGCGCTCAACCTGAGTCGCGGCCTGGCCTCCCGCCTGAGCGAGCGCGGGGCGCAACCAGCGGAGCCGCCCCCCGCCCGGGAAAGCGCCGCCATGGCGGCCACCCGGACATCCCCGGCCGTCACCGCTGCGGCCCCCACGCCACGCCCCGTCTCCCCAACGCGGCCTCGAGCCGACCGAGCGCGACCGCGCCGCCAGCCGAGGCCCCGCCTGGAGATCGACGGTGTGGCGAGCTGGTTCCGATCGCTGAGCCTGAGCGCGAAGATCCGGCTGGCGGTGGTCCTGATCCTGCTCGCCTGGCTCCTGGGGGTGGCCGCACCATCCGTGTTGATCAGCACGGTGGGCTACGCCAGCTCGGCGCTAAACAGCATCGGCAATGTGGCTAACCCGCCGGTGGATCCCGTCAACGAGGAGATCCAGGCCATCGCGATGGCCCCGACGACGGAGGAACTGGCGGAGCCGACGGCCACATACACGCCGCTGCCCACGGATACACCGGTGCCTACGGACACGCCGACGCCCACACCGACGCCCACGAACACGCCGACGGCCACGCCGACGCCGATCCCGACGAACACGCCCACGCCGCGGCCCACTCGTCCGAAGCCGCGTCCGACCCCGACGCCCGAGCCGCGAGCGGCAGCCGCGGCCATCAGCTGGGACGGCCGGCTGGATCAGCTCGGCGTGGGACTGCGGCCGGCCAATGTGGCGCCCGGGCAGCCTTACTGGCGGCTCATCGAGGCGCGATGGGCGGATGAGCGGGAATCCGAGGGGCGGCATCACATCTTCGTGAACGTCCTGGACGAGGCTGGCAACCGCATCGTCGGCCAGCCGATCCGAATCGCCTGGCGTGATGGGTCCGTCATCGGGAAGACGGAAGACAAACCGCCAACGGAGTACTCATACAACTTCCAGATGTACGCCGCAGGCAACTCATATGACGTCTCCATCGAGGGGTTGCCCAGCGACACCGTCACCGGCATGGGGCTGGGAGATATCGCCCGCCGCACCTGGAAGATCCATACGAGCTTCTATCTGACGTTCCAACGGGCGGTTCGGTAAAGCAACCCCTGAAGCCGTTCGATCTTCATCCGGATACAGAACCTATGAGGCCGGGAGCGTGCTCCCGGCCTCGCCGCGTTCACAATCGGACGGTCATTGACCATTCCCGTGTAAACTGGTATCATGCGGCCACCCATTTCTACACGCCATTCCAATTTTGAGGAGGACAGAATGCTCACGCCATTCCGTAACGAACCCCTGACCGACTTCTCGCAGCCGGAGAACGTTCAGGCCTTCCAGGCCGCGCTGGAGAAAGTGGGCTCAGAACTGGGACAAACCTACCCGATCATCATCGGGGGAGAGCGGATAGAGACATCAGAGACCTTCGATTCCATCAATCCCGCCAACCCATCTCAGGTGATAGGCCGCTTCGCCAAGGCCGATGCGGATCTGGCCCGACGTGCTGTGGAAGTCGCCGCTGAGGCGTTTGAGACATGGAAGCGCATACCGCCCGAGGTGCGCGCCCGCTACCTGCTCAAGGCGGCTGCCATCATGCGAGCGCGCAAGCACGAGTTCAGCGCCTGGATGGTGTACGAGGTGGGGAAATCCTGGGTGGAGGCCGACGCGGACACGGCGGAGGCCATCGACATGCTCGAATTCTACGCCCGGGAGATGATCCGCCTGGGCGGATCCCAGCCCGTAGTCCCATATCCCGGCCGAGAGGCGGACCTGCTCTACATCCCATTGGGGGTCGGCGCGGTGATCCCCCCGTGGAACTTCCCCAACGCGATCATGACGGGCATGACCTCCGCCTCATTGGTGACGGGCAACACCGTCGTCCTGAAGCCTGCCAGCACCGCCCCCACCATCGCCTACAAACTGGTGGAAATCTTCAACGAGGAGCTGTTATTGCCTCCGGGCGTTCTGAATTTCCTCCCCGGCCCCGGAAGCGTCATCGGCGATGTCCTGGTCACCCATCCCAAGACCCGGTTCATCTCCTTCACCGGTTCCAAAGAGGTCGGATTGCGCATCCACGAACTGGCGGCCAAACCGCAGCCGGGTCAGATATGGATCAAGCGGACGATCCTGGAGATGGGCGGAAAGGACGCGGTGGTAGTGGACGAGACCGCCGACCTGGATGCCGCCGCGGAGGGAATCGTCGTCTCCGCGTTCGGATATCAGGGGCAGAAGTGCTCGGCCGGCTCACGCGCCATCCTGGTGGACAGCATCTACGACTCACTGCTGGAGCGGGTTGTGGAACGAGCGCGCAAGATCACTGTCGGCCCGACGGTCGACCAGTCCAACTGGATGGGGCCGGTCATCGATCAGGCGGCCTTCAATAAGATCATGGACTATATCGAGATCGGCCACGATGAGGGGAAACTGGTGTTGGGCGGTCACGCCATCAACACGCCCGAGGGCGGTTATTTCATCGAGCCCACCATCTTCGCCGATGTGGATCGAAACGCCCGCATCGCGCAGGAGGAGATCTTCGGCCCCGTGCTGTCCGTCATCCGGGCCCGCGATTTCGACGATGCGCTGGAGATCGCCAACGGCACCGAGTACGGCCTGACTGGCGCCCTCTTCAGCCGGGATCGCCTGCGGCTGGAGCGTGCCCGTCACGAGTTCCACGTCGGGAACCTGTACTTCAACCGCAAGTGCACCGGCGCCCTGGTCGGCGTGGAGCCATTCGGCGGATTCAATATGAGCGGAACGGACTCGAAGGCGGGCGGCAGCGATTACCTGCTGCTCTTCATGCAGGCGAAGTCCATCAGCGAGCTGCTCTAACCCACGGCCGCTATCCCACTCGCAAAAAGACATATGCCGAGCGGACGATCCGCTCGGCATATATATTTCTCCGCCGTCCCTCAGGTCTCACCGGCGCAGGAAACGCCGCTCCAGCTCCTCCAGGCTCAGGGTGATGAAGGCCGGACGTCCATGTGGACAGACGGCCGGGGACCAGTGTGCAGCCATCTCGTCGACCAGCTTCTGCATCTGGTCGAAGGAGAGGATATCGCCAGCCTTGATGGCGGCCGTGCAGGCCGCTCGCGCCGCCAGCGTCTCCCGCAACGCGGTTGCGTCGGACCACCTCCGGGAGGCGATCTCTTCGATCAGGGCGGTGATCAGGTCGGCCAACGGCACCCGTGCCAGGGAGACCGGAAGGGATCGCAGGATCAACACGTCCTTGCCGAACGGCTCGATCTCAATGCCCAGATCGGCCAACACGTCCAGATGCTCGGAGAGCACGGCCGCCTCACGCGAGGTGATGGGTAGGCGGAAGGGCGGGCTCACCTCCTGGCGATGTTCCCCGCGCAGCAACCGCTCGAAGAGGATGGCCTCATGCGCCGCGTGGGGATCGACGACCACCAGCCCCTCCGGCGATTGGGCCAGGATGTAGCTGTTGTGCAACTGCCCCACCGCCCGCAGCGGGGAATCGGCGTGATAGCCCGGGCCGACCTCGCGAAGCTGCTCATACGCGGTATCCTGGGTGTACTCCCCGAAAGGCCACTCCATCGCGCTGGGCGTGCCATCCCGAGGGAACGGGTTCAACGCCTCCTCCACCGCCTGCGAGAGCGCCCAATAGATGGACCGTTCATGCATGAATCGCACCTCTGCCTTGGTGGGATGCACGTTCACATCCACATAGACCGGATCCATGTCGATGAACACGACGGCCATGGGATGGCGGCCGAAGGGCAGCCGCCCCTCGTAGGGGCGCTCCAGAGCGATGGCCAACAGCCCCGAACGGACGGGACGTCCGTTGACGTAGAAATGCTGGGCCTGACGGCGCGCCCGGCCCAGGGAGGGGCGGGAGATGATCCCGTGCACCCGGAGATCGGCGGCCGTCCACTGCAAGGAGACGCTCTCCTCCGCGAACTCTCGGCCCAGGCAGACGGCGACCCGCTCCTGTAGCGTCCCGGCCGGAGCGACCAGCGTCTCCCGGCCATCCGCGGAGAAACGGAAGGCGACGCGCGGGTAAGCCAACGCGTAGCGCACCACGGTATTCCGACACAGCTCCGCCTCGCGCAGCGGGGACTTCAGAAACTTGCGTCGAGCCGGGGCGTTGTAGTACAGGTTGGTGACGGTGACACTACACCCGGCCGGGGAGGCAGCCGGCTCAACGGTGGTACGGCCATCCTGCACGGTGGCGTGAGTGCCCTCGAGCTCCTCTCGGGCGCGCGTGCGTAGGTCCACACGGCTGACGGCCGCGATGGCGGCCAGGGCCTCGCCGCGAAAGCCCAAAGTGCGCACGCGGTGGAGATCGGACACGGAGGCGATCTTGGATGTCGCGAAGCGCTGGAAGGCCAGCGGCACATCCTCCCGCCGGATCCCCGTCCCATCGTCGGATACCCGGATCATCTCCAGCCCGCCTTGGCGGATCTCCACCGAGATGGCGGTGGCCCCGGCATCCAGGGAGTTCTCGATCAGCTCCTTCACGACGGAGGCCGGTCGTTCGATGACCTCTCCGGCCGCGATGCGCTCAGAGACGCTGGGATCCAGAACTCGGATACGAGCAGCTTCTGATTCCGTCATGACCTACGCACTCTCCTCAAACGGGATTATGGAGCACACGAGATCGAGGGGCGGTCGCGCGCGCCCGCTCGATGACGCCCAGGATGCGCTCATTCCACGACGTCCATCCATCCCCACTCGGTGGGAAGCTGCACCGGGGAGACGTCCGTCTCCTCCTCCGGGATGGCGCCGCGATCCGCGCTATCTATGGCACTCCTCGCCCCCTCCTCCGTCGGCAAGGCGATCACCTCCTCCCGACGCAATCCGTCGGGGCCGGCGCCCAGGGCCATAGAGATGGTGCGGCGCAGCGTCTTCACCATCCGCTGCATCGGGAGATCGCTGTGCATCTTGGCGAACGCGGCCACGGCCACATCGGGTTGAGGTGGCTCCTCCAGCCCATAGTGCGAACGCAGTTCCTCCCGATGATGGGTGATCCAGAGGTACAGATCCGCCTCCGTACGCTCGGGGAACTCCCGCATCACCCCCAGCTCCCGGATCTTGCGAACGATGGGCATGTACACGTTATCGTACCAGGAGGCGACCGCCTCCTCGTAGGGCACCTCCCCCTTCCGCTCCAGGCCGAGGTAGTAACGATGGACGTCGATGTGCTCCTTCAGTGACGAGTATCGGCCGGACTCGGTCAGCCGTACGTCCGCCCCCGGACGGATCTCGTCCAGCTTCGTCTGTTGCAGAAACTCGCGATACTCCACCTGTCGGATCAAGTCCTCCAGGTCGGTGCTCGTGGTGACCGTGATCCCCTCAGGGAGCGGGATCTCCGTCACATACGCCTCGATCTCCTTCAGGCCGCTGGCGCGCGCGACGGATACCCGATGGTTTCCATCCTTAACGAAGTACACCTCGCCAACCTGGTATACTTCGATAGGGGGCAGCACCTCCAGGCGGTCCATGGCAGCGTGGATATTGACCCAACGCTGACGGCTGCTGCCCGCGCGGGGCAGGAAGGCCCGAGTGAAATCCCGATACCGCCCCACGCTGCCGACGATCCGATCCAGGGGGATCATTTGTGTGCCGCGATCCACCTGCTGGTGCGCGCGCAGAATCCGCTGCACTTCATCGAAGGGTAGCAAGGCCGCCGAACGCCCTCTGATCGGAGCGAGCAACTCCTCCACAACGGCGCGTCGGGAGGCCTTCTCGAACTCCTGCTGTGACGCGAACCGGGAGAACGTGTTATCGCCTGGCATCATGCCCCCTGGGGTTAAGCACCCCCCTACGGAGGATCCTCCTCACCTATCAGGATATGCGCCTGCGCTCGCGAGCATCACACGCCGAGCCCTCGCCGCACACTCTTGAGAGATGAACATCCTCTATATAAGGAAGCTCCCTCTTCTTTATGTTAGCATACTCAGTGCGCCATGTCCAACGGGAGCCACCACGAAGAGAATCCCCTTCAGAATGTGAGGCCCTTCCTCGCTGTGGCTACGCGCAGGGCCGCCGGCCGGAGGAAAGGGAAATGAACTTCACATCCGGCTCAACGCCCGGGAGGTGCTTGTTTCCCCTTGGGAAAAATCCGATCCGTGTGCTAGAATAGCATCCAGCAGGTGCACTGTATCGGCAGAGGAGCGAAACATGCCAGGGCCTACCATCGCAGTGATCGTGCCTACCTACAACGAACGGGAAAACCTGCCAGATCTGGTGGAGAGGATCCTGGCGGTCCCCCTGGATATCCAAGTGATCGTGATCGATGACAATTCCCCGGACGGCACGGGGCAGATAGCGGATCAGCTGGCGGTGGAAACCCAACGCGTCAGCGTGATCCATCGGCCGAGGAAGCAGGGATTGGGCACAGCTTACGCCGCGGGATTCCAACGAGCCCTGGGCCTGGGGGCGGAACGCATCCTCACCATGGATGCGGATTTCTCACATGATCCCCGATATATCCCGGCACTCGTGGAGTGCACAGAGACGTGTGATCTGGCCATCGGCTCGCGGTACGTGCCCGGAGGCGCGGTGCGGCTGTGGGGATGGGAGCGGCGGCTGCTGAGCTGGGGGGCGAACGTCATCGCCCGGCTGGCTTTGGGTTTGCACGTGCGCGATTGCACCTCCGGCTTCCGCTGCTACCGGAGCGAGGCCTTGCAGGCGATCCCGCTGGAGACCATCAAGGCCGACGGGTACTCCTACCTGATTGAGATGCTCTTCCAATGCCAACTCATGGGCCTCAAGATCGGGGAGATCCCCATCATCTTCGCGGATCGTCGCCGCGGCGCCTCCAAGATCTCCCGGCAGGAGATCATCAAGGCCGGATTCACGGTGCTACGCCTGGCATGGCGAAGGCTCCGGCCCCTGATGCCCACGCCGTCAATAGCCCATTTGGGCCAAAAACAAGGAGGCTGAGCATACCGATTTCGTGGCTTACCTGTGAGGAATTTGTGGTATACTTGATATGGAACCTATAAGCGCCGGCATCATTCTCTTCCCTGTTCAGGCCTAAAGGAGAGGTGAATGCTGTCATCCCAGAATGGTGCCTCTCAGCGCAGTTTCGCGTTGATCGCCGAGGTTCGGGATCACCTGGCGAGGCTACAAAGCGAGAGCCCAGCAGACGCAAAGGATTTTCGACATCGTCTTATGGAATTACTATACGAGCAAGATGTGACATCGGCCGCTCAGGGTCGATATAGCCAGGAGTTACGGAAGACGCGGCTCCACGCATTGCGATGCCGGGAGGAGGAGCGGGCTCACCTCGCAGAGCGGCTGCGCGCCGGGCCAGGACAGTTGCTGGCGAACGCGGTAGCGGAGCTGGCGGCCTGTTTGCCCCTTCTGGAGACGGACCCGGAATTCGTCCGTCGAGGTCTGCAATCGCTGGCGGAGGAGCTGCGCGACGGACTCGATGAGCTGAGATGGATCCTGTCCGAGCTGGAGCCTCCTCAGCTGATGAGGGAACTGGGGCTGATGGATAGCCTCCAGTTATACGCGGAGCGCCTCGGCCGGCAGAACGGCATCGCCGTGGAAACCCGATTTCCTGAACAGATGCCCCGCTTCCCCCCTACTATGGAGGTGGGCATCTATCGGATCGTCCAGGAGGCGCTGCGCAACGCCGTGAGGCATGGGCAGGCGAGCTCGCTTCTCGTGGCAATTGAGCGACAGGACGACACCTGGCGCTTCATCGTGCAGGATGATGGAGAGGGATTCGACCCGGAGCAGCTATCCTATGCTCGTGGGCTGGTGAACATGTATGAGTGGGCCAGAGCCTTTGGAAGCGCTCTGGAGGTTCAAAGCAAGCCGGGGGAGGGCACCAGGGTGATCCTGAGCATTGACCCATCTGCGCTTCAGACCGACCGGGTAGTCTGATCTAGAGGCGGATCCAAGGAGGGGAAAGTGGCGGAGGCAGGTGATAAGATCGCGGTCATGATCGTGGAAGATCATCCCCTGTTCGGGCAGGGGTTGCGTCGCGTGTTGGAAGGAGAGGACGACCTGGAAGTCGTCGCCGAAGTGAGCAACGGCGAGCTCGCGGTGGAGCGCGCGGCCGAGCTGGAGCCAGACGTGATCCTCATGGACGTGAACCTGCCCGGGATGAACGGGTTACAGGCGACCCGCCAGATCCGGGCCAGCACGGATCGGACGGCTATTATCATCTTAACGGCATATCATGACGAGGAGCAGCTTTTCCACGCGCTGCGCGCCGGCGCGGCCGCCTACTATCCCAAGGACGTGCTGCCGAGCGAGCTGATCATGGCCATCCGCGAGGTGGCCAACGGGAACTACGTGATCGGGGACCACGTGATGTCCGCGCCCCAGGTGGCCAACTGGCTGCTGAAGGAGTTCGAAGAGCTGGCCCAATACGGGAACGATCCCGATGATCTGTTCATGCCCCTGTCGCCTCGAGAGATGGAGATCCTCCGCTATATCACGCGAGGGGCAAGCAACAAGGAAATCGCCCGGGCGCTGGGCATCAGCCGGCAGACCGTGAAGAACCACATGAGCTCTATCCTGCGCAAACTGGCCGTCAACGATCGCACGCAAGCCGCGGTGCTCGCCCTACGGCGCGGCTGGGTGCGCTTCGAGGACACCATTGACTGATCCCTTTCGAGAAGGAGGAGAGAGCAGACGCCGCATGTGGCGAGAGAATGAACGCGATCTGGGCGAAAGCTTCGTGGAGTTCGCCGTTATCTTGATCCTCATCGTGATCGTCCTGTTGGCGATCCTGCTGGTGTTCGGTGATGACTTAAGACTGTTCTTGAACGATCTGCTGCAGACCTGGTTCCCTCCCCGATAATCGATTGTGGCCCCGCACATGAGAAGCTGTCAGGCAGCGCGGACCGCCTGATCGCTCATCTGCGCAGGATTCTACATGCCATCGCTCAACCCCGTGGTTCGGGCTATCCAGCCGGCCTGGCAAGGCCTGCTCGATTTGCTGTTCCCTCCTCGCTGCGTCGGATGTGGCCAGTGGGGCTCCCTGTTCTGCGCTCGCTGCCAGGAGGCGACGCCACCTATCCCTTCACCCGTTTGCGACCGATGCGGACGCCCGACGGTTCATTCCGGCACATGCTCGCTCTGTCATCGTGCCCCTCCCCCACTGTCAGGCATACGTTCCGCCGCGGTCTTCGACGGTCCCCTGCGGCGAGCGATCCATCACCTGAAGTACAGGGGGCGGAGCGCCCTGGCTCAACCGCTGGGGATGATCATGGCGCGAGCATGGCCGGGCGATGCGATCCATGGCGATTGCCTGATCCCCGTTCCGCTGCATCCCTCGCGCGAGCGACAGCGAGGATACAACCAGGCACGGCTCCTGGCGGAGGTCCTGGGGAGACAGATCGGCCTGCCGGTGGTGAAGGGCGCCGTGCGCAGAGTGCGAGCGACCCGGCCCCAGGTGCACCTGGACGCCCGGGCCCGACAGGAGAACGTCATCGGCGCCTTCTCCGAAGGGGATGTGCCCATGCGCGGCCGACGTCCCGTGTTGATCGACGACGTCTGCACCACATCGGCGACCCTCTCCGCCTGCGCCCACGTGCTATGGCAGGCCGGGGCCACGGAGGTCTGGGCATATACGCTGGCCCGGGCGGCCTGGGACCCAGAGCGTCCGGACGTGCTTCCCGACCGCGCGCCCTGAGCCGGCAAGAAGCTCAGCCCGCGATCGCCCTCATCCGACCGTTTCTGTAACTCGGAACGGCCACCGCGGCAGGTTCCTTTGACAAGGGCAGGTAAAGCCCATACAATACCCATCGGAATGCCGCTGAGATCGTCCATCCACCAGAGGTCGGGCTCGGCGGCGTTCTGAACAAGGAAAAGGAGCGAAACATGCAATTGATCATCCAGGGGAAGAATATCGAGCTTACGGATTGGCTGCGGCAATATGTGGAAAGGAAGACGAGCCGGCTCGATCGTTACCTTCCGGATATCCAGGAGATCCGGGTAGAGCTCTCCACCCAGAAGACGAAAAGCGCCCAGGATCGTCAGGTCGCGCAGATCACCATACGGGCGAATCGTGCCATACTCCGCGCGGAGGAGAAATCGCACGACATCTTCGCCGCCATCGACGCCGTCGTCGATAAGATGTACCGTCAGATCGACCGCTATAAGGGAAAGCGGTGGCGCAAGCGGGGGCCGAGCGGGCTAGAGACCGCGTCCCCCATGGAGGCCATCGAGGAAGAGGTCGAAGAGGAGGAATCCCCGCGCATCGTGCGCGTCAAGCGCTTCGCCGTGACGCCCATGCTGCCGGAAGAGGCGATCGAACAGATGGAGCTACTGGGACACGACTTCTTCATCTTCTACAACCCGGATGACGAGGGGATCAATGTGATCTACAGACGTGCCGACGGTGATTACGGCCTGCTCCAGCCCGAGCTGGTGTAGCCCCCGTCACGCACGTTATCCCTCTTTGATTCGGCAGGCCAAGGAGAGGCGAGGATTCGCCTCTCCTTTCGTTTGCACGTGGGCCCTTACAGCCGAAGGCATCCCGCGCCCGCATGGTCACCCGCGCACCCCCCTACTTCTCGCGCTTTGCGCGATAATGGGGAAGGTGAGCGCTCCATCTCGGAGAAGGTCGGCCAGTATCCGAGCGAGGCAGATCGATCCACATGGCGAGAGGGGTATCCAAGATGGGATCCTGGCGAGTCGGCACATCGGGTTGGGTCTACCCCCACTGGCGTGGCGTCTTCTACCCGGACGAGCTGCCCCAGGCTCGCTGGTTTCAATATTATGTCCAGTACTTTGACACGGTGGAGATCAACAACACCTTCTACCGGCTCCCGGCCGAAAGCACGTTCGACCAATGGCGGGAGCAGGCCCCGCCCGGGTTCATCTACGCCGTAAAGGCCAGCCGGTACATCACGCACGTTCGCCGTTTGAGGGAGTGCGAGGAGCCGTTGCAGAAGTTCCTGGGCCGAGCGCGCCGCCTAGCCGCCTCGCTGGGGCCGGTCCTGTACCAGCTGCCACCCCGGTGGCGTCCCAACGTCGATCGCCTGGCCGCGTTCGTGGCGCTGCTGCCGCCCGATTTGACCCACGTGTTCGAGTTCCGGGATGCCCGCTGGTTCCACCAGGAAATCTTACAGATACTGAGAGATCACGGACTGAGCTTCTGCATCTACCATATGCCCGGCCTCGATTGCCCATTGGAGGTCACCGCCCCCACGATCTACGTCCGGATGCACGGCGCAGGCGAGGTCTATGGGGGCTGCTATGATGACGCCGCCCTGCGCACCTGGGCCGATCGCATCCGCTCCTGGTGCCGGGACGGGTACAACGTTTATGTCTACTTCAACAACGACGCCTTCGGCAATGCGGTGCGGAACGCCCTGACGCTGAAGGAGATGTTGGGCTGATGGCCTGGGAACACAAGCCATGCATCGCCCTGAGGGTGCACCGATGCGCTTAAAGATCGGATGTTGCGGGTTCGCACGGGGGAGGGCCGCGTACTTCCAGCGCTTCCCCGTGGTGGAGATTCAGCAGACCTTCTACAAGCCTCCCCAGCCGACCACGGCTCAGCGCTGGCGGGAGGAGGCCCCGGCCGGGTTCGAGTTCACGCTCAAAGCCTGGCAGCTCATCACCCATGAGCCCTCCTCACCGACGTACCGCAAGGCTCGGTTGCAGCTGAGCGCCCCGCCCGAGCACTATGGGGCTTTCCGTCCCACGCCCGAGGTGCTCGCCGCCTGGGATCGGACCTGTGAGATCGCGCAGATCCTTCGCGCTCGGATCGTCCTCCTCCAATGTCCGGCCAGCTTCACGCCAACGGAGGAGCACATCCACAATCTGGACACCTTCCTCTCTACGATCGATCGACGGGGGGTGACGCTGGCCTGGGAGCCGCGCGGGGATTGGCCCCCGGATCTAATCCGGGAGCTCTGCCAAGCCCACCAGCTGATTCACGCCGTCGACCCCTTCCAAGGGCTCCCCGTCACCACGGGCGTGGCATACTTTCGCCTCCACGGGCGGACCGGCTATCGCTATCGATACACGGAGGAGGACCTGACACAGCTCCTTGATTGGTGCCAAACCTTCGAGGAAGCCTACTGCCTGTTCAACAACGTTTCCATGTGGGAGGACGCAACGCGTCTGTTGGAGATGAACCGTCCAGGGAGCTGAGGTCAAAGGATGAGAATGGAGATGCCGGAGCAGCGATGCGCGATCTGCGGACGAAAGGGGCGCACCATCGCCGGCGCCCTAGAGTTATGTCAAGCATGCATCCGGTACAGGCCGGAGGACGCCCGGCCTATCGCAGAGCGAGCGCATCGGGAGAGTCGCCGCCTGTTCGATCTGCCGGAAGCGCCGCCGCGCGTCCCCGATGGCGTCCAGTGTGAACTGTGTGTGCATCGGTGTCGCATTGGGGAGGGAGAGCGAGGCTTCTGCGGCCTGCGCACCGTCCGTGGCGGCCGGCTGGTTCACCTGGCCGGCACCCCACAGCGCGGCCTGCTGCACTGGTACCGGGACCCGCTCCCCACGAACTGCGTGGCCGATTGGGTATGCGCGGGGCATGAACGGCGCGGCTATCACAACCTGGCCGTGTTCTACGCCAGCTGTACATTCGATTGTCTTTACTGCCAGAACTGGCACTACCGAGAGGTGGACCCAAAAGCCAGCACGCCGATCTCAGCCCGGGAGCTGACGGCCGTGGCCAATTCGCGCACCTTCTGCGTGTGCTACTTCGGCGGGGACCCCGCGTCGCAGATGCCCCACGCGCTGGCCTCCGCCCGTCTCCTGGCCGAGCGCGGCGTAGCCGTGTGCTGGGAGACCTCAGGCAGCGCCCATCCACGCCTCATGGATCGAGCCGTCGAGCTCTCTCTGAGGACGGGCGGCACCGTCAAGTTCGACCTGAAAGCATACGACGAGGGCCTCCACTACGCGCTGACGGGCGCATCGAACAGCCAGACACTGGAGAACTTCGCCCGAGCGGCCTCCCGCTTCTCGGAACGTCCCTCCCCTCCATTGGTCGTGGCGAGCACACTCCTGGTGCCCGGCTACATCGATGCCGAAGAGGTGAGCCGGATCGCCCGCTTCATCGCGGGGCTCCATCCGGATATCCCCTACGCGCTGTTAGCCTTCGCGCCGAACTACCTGATGCCCGATCTGCCGACCACATCGGTCGCCCTGGCGGAGGCCGCCCTGGAAGCCGCCCATCGGGCGGGATTGCGTAACGTGCGCGTCGGCAACCGGCACCTCCTCTCTCGAGAGGAATAATCCCTGGCGCTCACCTTCCTCGATTCATCTCGTAGACGATACGCAGACCGTCCAGCGTCAGCCAGGGATCGACGTGTTGGATCACATCCGTCTCCCGGGCCACCGTCTGGGCCAATCCGCCGGTGGCGATAACTTTCATATCCTCTCCCAGCTCACGCCGGAAACGGGCGACCAGCCCCTCTACCAGGGAGACGTATCCATAGAAGATGCCGGACTGCAGCGCCTGCACGGTGTTGGTGCCAATGGCCTTGGGCGGAGGGGCGATCTCCACGCGATACAGCTTGGCCGCGTGAGCGAAGAGGGCCTCCGCCGCGATACTGATGCCCGGGGCGATGGCGCCCCCCAGATAGTCCCCCTCCCGAGAGATGGCGTCGAAGGTGGTCGCCGTCCCGAAGTCGACGACACAGGCCGGGCCGCCGTACTTGTGCCGCACCGCCGCGCAGTCCACCACGCGATCGGCGCCGACCTCCCGTGGGTTCTCATAGCGGATGCGCACGCCCGTCCTCACCCCCGCATCCACGACCAGCGGATCGTGACCGAGGTAGCGGTGGCTGACCTCCCGAAAGACCCGAGTCAGCGCGGGGACCACACTGGCAATGGCCACGCCGGTCACATCACCGAGATCCAGGTCGTAGTGCGCGAAGAGCTGGGCGAGCAGAATGCCATACTCGTCCGGCATGCGATCGTGCACGGTCGCGATGCGCCAGTGCGCGTGGAGCCGTTCGCCCTGATATACGCCGGCGGTGATGTTCGTGTTCCCGATGTCAATGGTGAGCAGCATGTCAATCCTCCCGAGTGCGCGCAAGGGGAACTATCCCGCTATACGGGCTCCCCTACTGACCTCGCTCGACGAATCTCCGCAACGCGATTCCGTTCATCCACCAGCACGATCGTCGGATCCCAATCCTCGGGTAGCGGCTCCGGCACCTGGGCGTACGCCATGATGATCACCTTGTCGCCCACCTGTATCTGGCGCGCCGCGGCCCCGTTCAACTCGATAGCCCCGCTGCCCGCCGGCCCAGCGATCACATAGGTCTCCAGGCGGGCGCCGTTGTCGACGTCGACCACCTGCACCCGCTCATAAGGGCGAATGCCCGACGCGTGCAGCAGATCGCTGTCGATGGTGATCGATCCCTCGTAATGGATGTTGGCGGCCGTGACCGTCGCCCGATGGATCTTAGCGAACAACAGCGTTCGGTGCATTCAGACCTCCTGATGGTTATGATTCGGGTCTCAGCAGGATGTTATCGATCAAACGTGCCCTCCCGATGCGCACCGCCAAAGAGAGCAAAACACCCTGTCCGGCATCACCCAGCTCGGCCAGGGTCTCCGGATCGGCCGCGCTGACGTACTCCACCTGGGCCAGAGGCTCCGAGTCCAGCACAGCCCTCATGATCTGGCGTAAGCGCTCACCATCGCGCTCGCCGGCCATCCAGGCGTCGCGAGCGGCGCAGAGGGCCCGATAGAGGACAGGAGCGGCCGCCCGCTGCTCGGGAGTCAGATACACGTTACGGGAGGACAGGGCCAGCCCATCCGGGTCCCGGACGATCGGACACACCACGATCTCCACGGGGAAGTTCAGATCCTCCACCATTCGCCGGATCACCACCACCTGCTGTGCGTCCTTCTGCCCGAAGTACGCGCGATCCGGCTGGAACACGTTGAACAGCTTGGCGACCACCGTCGCTACGCCGCGAAAATGCCCGGGACGGGCGGCCCCCTCCAGCGGCTTCGATACCTCCTCAACGATCACATAAGTCTGAAACCCAGGCGGATACATCTCCTCGACGGTCGGCACCCATACCAGGTCCACATCCAGCGCACGCAAAAGCTCCAGGTCCCGCTCCAGATCGCGAGGATAGGCATCCAGATCCTCCCCCGGCCCAAATTGGGTCGGGTTCACGAAGATCGAAACGCCGACGTGATCGTTCTCCTCCCGAGCACGCCGGACCAATGAGAGGTGTCCCTCGTGGAGATATCCCATAGTCGGCACCAGTCCCCAACTTCCCGCCCGCTCGCGGCGGATCCGGCGGACCTCCGACACCCTTTCAACGACCTCCATCGGACTCCTTCCCTCCTTCAATTTTCACGGTGAGCGGTAAGCCCCCTCACCAATCGCCACACGGTTTCGTTCACGGGCGTGGGCACGCCCAGCCGTCGCCCCTCAGCCACGATGACGCCATTGATGCTGTCGATCTCTGTGAGACGGCCGCGCTCCACATCCTGTAACATGGAGGATCGATTGGCGGCCGTAGCCCGACATACCTCCTCCACGTGCGCAATCGGATCTTCGAACATGAGTTGCACGCCCCGAGCCGTTGCCACAGCGGCCGCCTCCCGGCTGAGCGAGGCCAGAAGCGCCCGTCGATCCTCGTGGACCAGCAGATCGCCATTGGGCACACGCCACAGCGCGGTGAGCGGGTTGATGGCGGCGTTGACCACGGCCTTGCCCCACACGATCTGCTCGACATCAGAGGCCAGACGAGCGTCAAAACCCGCCCGCCGCAGCAAGGACACGAGCCCTCTCACGCGAGCCTCAGGCCCCGCGCCGATGTAGGTCGGCCCGCGGCCGGCATGGCGCACCCGGCCGGGCCTTAGCAACGTCGCCCCCTCAAAGGTCACACCGACGGCCATGCGGTCCCCCCCAACGGCCGCCGCGAGCCAGGGCCCGTTATCCAGCCCGTTTTGCAGGGTTACCGCCAGGCCGTTCGGGGCCAGGCACCGCGCGGCCCATGCCGCCGCGCGATCGGTCTGATAGCTCTTAACCAACAACAGAACGACGTCCGCCGTAGGCACGGCCGTTGGGTCGTCGGCCGTCCGGACGGCGGCCTGCCAGGTCTCCCCCTGTTCGGAGATGCACACGCCTTCCCGCCGCACCGCCGCCAGCCCGGCGGCCCATGTGCCCAGCATCCATACCTCGACGTGGAGGGCCAGGCGCGCCGCGAACAGACACCCCATCGCGCCCGTCCCCAGGATCACCACCCGCCCGATATCCCCCCGGGCGGAGGCAGACGCATGACCGCCGAAGGGAGAACCCTCGCTCACGGCTCGAGCTCCTGCGCCCACTCTCGCCACGCCGCCTCATCCATCGCGAAGGTGTGCTCCGCGGCCGGGAACCGGCGATGGAGCACGTCCTCGCGATACGCGGCCAACGCCCGCTCCATCTCCCCGAAGAGATCGGCATAGCGCTTGACGAAGCGAGGGGTGAACCGATCGAACATCCCCAGCAGATCGTGCAGGACCAGCACCTGGCCATCGCAGTGCGGGCCCGCCCCGATGCCGATGGTGGGGATATCCAATCGGCGCGAGATCTGCTCCGCTACGCGGTCCGGCACCATCTCCAGGACGATCATGATCGCCCCCGATTCCTGCAGGATCCTCGCGTCCTCCAACAGCCGGCGAGCCGCCGCGGCCGTGCGCCCCTGTACCCGATAGCCTCCCAGCTTGCCAGCGGATTGCGGCGTCAACCCGATGTGCCCCACGACGGGGATTCCGGCGTCGCTGATCGCGCGTACCGTTTCGGCGATCTCGCGCCCCCCTTCCAGCTTCACGGCATCCATCCCCGCCTCTTTCAGAAAACGACCAGCATTTCGCACGGCCTCCGTCCGGTCCGCCTGGTACGAGAGGAAAGGCATGTCCCCGATGAGGAACGCCCGCTGCGCCCCGCGCCGCACGGCCCGACAATGATGTAGCATCTCCTCCATCGTCACAGGCACCGTCGACTCAAGCCCCAACACAACCATGGCCAAGGAGTCCCCTACCAGGATGCAATCGATCCCAGACCGGTCCACGGCCAGCGCGCTGGGGTAATCGTATGCGGTGACCATGGTGATCGGCTCTCCCCTGCGCTTCTTTTCCTGGAGCGTCAGGACGGTAACCTTCTTCCCTTCCACAGGATCCTCCCATATGAAAAACGCCCCTCGACAGGCCGAGGGGCGTGATAGAAAACACGCGCGCGAACGCAGTCTCCTATATCGCCGTCTCGGTCGTCGAAACGATCCAAGCGACGCCTTGTACATCTATTTGTGTGCGCTCACCGCCTGATGCAGGTCGGTGGCCGTGTAAGAGAAATTATCTCACAGATAGTCGCGCAGGCGACGGCTGCGGCTGGGGTGACGCAGCCGGCTCAACGCGTGCGCCTCGATCTGCCGAATGCGCTCCCGCGTCACGCCGAACTTGCGTCCCACCTCCTCCAATGTGTGCGTGCAGCCGTCCACCAATCCAAACCGCATCTGCAGGATCCGGACCTCGCGCGGGCTCAGGGACTCCAGGATCTCGTCAATCGCCTCCCGGAGCACGCGTCGGCTGGCCTCATCGCTGGGCGAAACGGCCTCCTCGTCCTCGATGAAATCCCCCAGATAGGAGTCCTCCTCCTCGCCCACGGGGGTCTCCAGGCTCAGCGGATGCTGGGAGACTTTGAGGACCTGTTCCACCCTCTCAGGGGTCACCTCCAGCTCGGCCGCGATCTCTTCCACCGTGGGATCGCGCCCCAGCTTCTGGGCCAGATCGCGGCTCACCCGATGCACGCGATTGATCTGCTCATGCATATGCACCGGCACGCGGATGGTCCGCCCCTGATCCGCGATGGCACGCGTCACCGCCTGTCGAATCCACCAGGTGGCGTATGTACTGAACTTATACCCCCGGTGGTAATCGAACTTCTTGACCGCGCGAATGAGGCCGATGTTCCCCTCCTGAATCAGGTCCAGAAAGGGGACCCCCCGCCCCATGTACTTCTTCGCCACGCTGACCACCAGCCGCGAGTTGGCCTCGATCATGTGCCGCTGGGCCGCCTCGCCGTCTCGCACCTGAGCCAACAAGCGCTCACGCTCGACAGGGTCGCTAACCCCTTGAGCTAGACGGCAGCGCGCCTCGCGCCCGCGCTCCATTCGTTTGGCCAATTGTACCTCCTCCTCCGCTGTGAGAAGAGGCACTCGGCCGATCTCCCGCAGGTACAAACTGACGGAATCGTCCGTTTCTAGCTCCCCTAAATCAGGCTCCGCCTGCGTATCCCCCTGGGGTTCAATAGATGGAGGGGGCACGTGGTCCCTCTGGTCGGTGGCGGCGACTCGAATTCCCTTCTCGTACAGTGCAGCGAAAACCTCCTCTGCCTCGTCAAGATCCGATTCGATCTCGGGGAATGCGTCCATAACGTCGTCATAGGTCACATATCCCCGCTGCTGGCCGATGTGGAGAAGATGCTGTATGATCGCCAGGGTATCCGGCGAGGGTGAGAAATCCCTCCTCCGCTGTGTAGCCCGAACATTGGTCCTCAGCAACTCTCCCCTTCTCCTTCCTGTGGCTTTGGGCATTTGGATGCAGGCTTCTCTCTCGACCATGAGCGGTGGTCGACGGGTACCCCCCTACCCCGCGCGAGCGTGCCACGAAAAAGATCACTCCTGCCCAGCCGCCGGCGTCGGCGTCGCCTCGCCTCCTGCCGGGGTTGCCGTCGCCGTCGGAGTGGGCGTGGGTGCATAAGCCGGCTCGCGTACCAACCGCTCCATGTCCTCTATGGTGAACGCATCCACAACATAGACCTTACCCTCCTCACCTTTCTTAACATAATACGCAGACCGCTGAGGGGTCTGGTCTCCCCACCAGAGCGTCTCCTGCTCCCCACCTCGCAGCCTGACTTCAGCCCGCCACGCGGGATCATCCAATCCGTACTCTGATAACTCTATAGTACCCGTAAAAACGCGCCGGGCCTGCAAGCGAGCTAACAAATTGACCACCCGATTGACCCGAACATCGTCCGCCGGCTCCTCAGTTCCCGTCTCCGGATCCGTCAGGGACCAGGAAGCTCCCTCCCCGCGCACCAAACGCGTGCGCCCATCGGGTCCTATGACATCCAATTGTACCACATCCGTCGGATCAAGCTCCCACACGAACGTGGCCGTTGGCTCGGGGGTAACATCTCCTGCCCCATTTTCTCGTTTCATTTCGAAAAAATAGGTATATCCTCCTAAAGCGATGAAGATCACCACGACCAGTAGCGTATTGCGGAATCGCATGATGACCACCCATGACAATCCGTGCGATCAAGCGAGGGATCCGATAGCCTCCCAGGAAGCCCCCGGACTCATCGACGCTCCCACCAGACTGCACCGCCCAACGCCAGCACGATCAGCGGCAGGAAAATCACGGTCCCGTAGAAGATCAGTTTCTGCTGAGCCGGCGTTAGCGGCTGCATCGTCCGGATATCAGGCGGCTTGGGGCCGATGGCGATCAACGCCTCCTCCTCCGCCAGCCAATTCACGCTGTTCCGGAACAGATCCGCGTTGCCGAAAGCTCCTCGTACGCTGTTCAGGATGGCGTTAGAAGCGAAATCGGAATCGCCAAACACGATCAGCCGGCTCCCCCGCTCCCGATACTCCACCGTAATGGCCAGGATCAAGGGCCCACGGGTATCCTCGCCTTCATCGTAGCGTGCCTGCTGCTCCGTCAGGTTCGTCTCCCCCCAGCTATCCCTGCTGGTCTCGATCAGCGGCGTAAAGACGAGATCCTCCTCCGGCAGCTCTGGGGTGACCTGCTCAATGGAACGGGCCAGGGGGAAGAAAGAGGTCAGCCCCCCCAGATCCTTGGTGATCGTTGAGAACCGATAGCGGGTCACCAGAGGAGACGCGGCATCGCCGAAGAAGGCGCTGGCCGGATCCAACACCAGATCGTCACGCAGGCGAATCCCCCACTTCTTCAGCATCTCCGAAAACGCAGCCATGGGGTCTTCTTCGCCCCGCCGCGCCGGGGGGTCGGCCAGGATCATCAACCGACCACCCGCCTCCAGCCACTTATCCAATAAGGAGATCTCGTCCGGAGAGAAAGAGACCTGCGGCGATGCCACAACGATCGCCGCGGCATCAGCGGGGATGGTGTCCGTGATAGTGGCCAGGTTCAAGAGCTCGACGTTATAGTTGTCCATCCCCAGAATCCGCCCGACATTCCCGTAGTCGGCCGATTGAAAGCCCTCCGGATTGCGTTCTTTATGTCCAGTTGTGAAGTAGACCACCTTCTGCTCATCACGAGACACCTTCAGCAGCGCGCTGGTCAGATCCTCCTCATCCAACCCGAACGTCTGTTGTCGCTTATCCCCTGATTGAAACACCAGAACGCCATAGCTGGTTACGCCTAATCGACGTGCCTCACCGGGACGCTGCTCTGGGTCAACGAACTCATAGGTAAACTGGTCGCTGTGGTACGCGTACTCCTTCAGCAGATCTTCTACATCGGTCTGGCGGGGATCACCAGGGGTGAAGAACCCCGTCACCTTGACCGGTCTCTCCAGCGATTGCAAGATCTGGATCGTCTCCTGGGACAGGGTATACTGCTTGCTCTCCGTCAGATCGAACCGCTTATGGTGGCGATCGGAGAGAATGTTGACCGTGGTCAGAATTCCCAGGAAGGCGACGCTGAGCAACAGAGCGTTCCCGCCGTAGCGCGCCCGGCGACCGGTGAGCGCAGCCACCACCTCGCGCGGTCGCAGGAGCGCGTAGCTGATGACCAGCACAACCCCAAGACTCAAGAGAGCCTCGGGCAGCCATGGAGGCTCACTGCCCAGGACCCGTGCCGCAATAGATAGCAGGACGGCTACGATTCCGACACCAGCCAGATAAGGGGCGCCTCGTCGCAATGAATCCATCATCAGCGCCACCTCCTAGTCCCCAAGATCTGCGTCGTCAGGAAGAGCGCTCCTACGGTCACGCTGAGGTAGTAGACCACATCACGCGTGTCGATGATACCCCGCAGGAAATCGAAGAAATGGCTGAACAATCCCAAATACGTCAGTATACCGGCCAGCGGCCCGCTGACCACCGTGGCCAGGAACTGCGTGAAGGTCAGGACCAGGATCAGTCCCAAACCCAAGAAAGCCGCCACGATCTGATTTTGGGTGACAGCCGACGTCAGCAGCCCCAGGGCAAGGATGGCCATCCCCAGCAGGATCACGCCCACGTAGGTAGTGACGAACATGCCATGGTCGGGGTTCCCAAAGCGCTCGATGAGCAGCGGGTAAACGAGCGTGGGGACCAGCATGGCGAGGAAGACCACGCAACCGGCCAGATACTTCCCTAGCACCACCTCCCAATCCCGTATCGGCGAGGTAAGGAGCAACTCGATGGTGCCCGATCGCTGCTCCTCAGCCAGCAGCCGCATGGTCAGCAGTGGACCGACGATGATCAGGATGATCGCGCTGAACATGTTGCCGAACACGAACCGGAGAGAGGCCTCGGCCCCCGGCCGCCCCGCCACGATCAGGGAGAACAGAATCCCCATGACAACGAGGTAGGCTGCGATGACGACGTAGGCGATCGGCGAAGCGAAATAGGCCCCGAGCTCCCGTCGGGCGATGATGAGTGCGTTCCGCATAGGGCCCTCGTCACCTCCGTTTGTAAGGTTGAGTGCGCGGGCATGGGGGTTCTACGCTTATCGTCTATTCGGTCGTGAGCTTCAGGAAGACCTCCTCCAGACTCATGCCGATGGGACGCAGCTCGAGCAGATCCCAGCCGCGTTCCACCAGCGTACGCGCCAAGATGGGACGCACATCCCGCCCCAGGGCGCAGGTGACCTCGTACTTTCCATCTCCCACGCGGGCCACCTCCTGCACTCCATCGATGGAGCCCAGCGCCTCCTCTACACCGGCCGCGCCATCCGCCAGGTGAACGAAGATCCGCTCCCCGCCTTTCAGGCGAGCCGTCAGTCGCTCGGGCGTATCCTCGGCCACGATCTCCCCCTCGTTGATGATCAGGACGCGGCTGCACACCTGGCTGACCTCGGGCAGGATGTGGGTGCTTAAGATCACGGTGTGATCCCCTCCCAGGCTGCGGATCAGCTCGCGGACCTCGATGATCTGCTTGGGGTCGAGCCCGATGGTCGGCTCGTCCAAGACGATCACATCGGGATCGTGGATCAGCGCCTGGGCCAAGCCGACCCGCTGGCGATACCCCTTGGACAGCTTTCCGATGATCACATCCGCATGATCATCCAGCCCCAGCTTCTCCATGACCCGCTCAACCGCCTCCTGGCGATCAGGAACCCGGCGCACGGATGCGATGAAGTTCAGATAACTGACCACGGTCATTTCCGGGTAGAGAGGCACGCTCTCCGGCAGGTAGCCGATGTGTCGCCGGGCCTCCAGGGAGTTCTCGAAGACGTCATAGCCAGCGACTCGAACGCGGCCAGCGGTGGGCGGCATGAAGCCCGTCAGGATCCGCATGGTTGTCGTCTTCCCGGCGCCATTGGGCCCCAGGAAACCCAGCACCTCGCCGCGCTCCACCCGAAAGGTGACCCCCTGGATAGCAGCGAAGTCACCATAGACCTTGGTGAGGTCCTCCACCTCGATCATGCCCGCTTACCTCCATGAGCCCACGATGCTTAACAATAGCACACACTAGCATGGGCACATTAAACCCAGATTAATCACCGCCATTCCCCGGATCATTTTCTCCGGGCGTCTTGAAATCGTAAATTCCATCCCGCAGGGGCCAGACACGGCCGCAGGAAGGACAGGGAACGCCCTCCGGGTTAGGGGACAAAGGTTCCGCACCACAGACGGGACAACGGAAGAAGGCATCCGGCAATCCGTCAGGCGGTTGTCCCAGACGTCTGGCTTGCACGAAGACGCTGGGGGCGAGCTTCAGCACCGCTCCCGGGCGCTGCAGCCAGCCATCGACCCTCGCCAGCGCGGTCCCCGGCACCAGGCGCTTTAGCCACCCGACGCGCAGATGGGATACCGCCCGCTGACGCTCGATCCGAAAGCCGGCCGCGCGCAGTCGCTCCTCCATCCAGGCGGGATGGAAATCGAAATTGAGCTCGACGAACTCGTACGGCTCGCGGGCGAAGGGGCTCCAACGCTGGCGGCCCATCAGATAGCGAAAGATGGCCTTCAGGTGCCGCTTGTTCGCGTACTCCATCACCAGGGTCCCTCCAGCGCACAGGACACGGCCGATCTCCTGCATCGCCAGGGGGATATCCACCAGGTGATGGGCCACGCGGACCATCACGGCAGTATCCACAGCGCCAGCACACAGGGGCATCTGATAGACGTTGGCGGCGACGAAGGTGACGCGAGGATCGCCGCCCAGGTGCTCGCGAGCCTCTAGCAAAAGGGATCGGGAGTAATCCAGCAGGATCACCTGCTCAAACGAGGGGAGATAGAGGTCAGCCAGACGACCGAAGCCAGCGCCGATCTCCACCAGACGTCGGCCGGTAGAGGGCAAAAGGCTCCGCAGGGCGATCCGCTCCGCCCGGTCCTCGAATTCGCGCCCCTTTCCTTCCCAGAACTCGGCGCGATATCGGCTGCCCTCATAGTCGCAGATGGCTACTTGCGAGGTGTCGCCCGTCATGCCACCCCAAATGTTTTACGTGAAACATCGCGTGGTGTGTTTCGCAGCCCATACAAGAAGGCGGCGATTAGCGCCGCCCACCCTCTCATGACATGCCTATTATAGCATACTTCTCGCGTGATTACAATACGTATCGGCAACAAAAATCGTGCCCTCCTTGTCAAACCATATCATCGGCGGTACAATGCCCTCACAAGACGAGCGTTGGGGGCAGAGGGTGCAAGAGGTCCAAGATTTCGCGGCGCGGGTGATCGAGAACGTCGAACGGGTGATCGTCGGCAAACGGCGCACGATCGAGTACATCGTCGTGGCCTTGCTGTGCGAGGGCCACGTGCTGCTGGAGGACGTCCCGGGCGTCGGCAAAACCATGCTGGCGCGGGCTATCGCCGCCTCCCTGGGGGTGACGGCCAGGCGGCTCCAATGCACCCCGGATCTGCTGCCCAGCGACGTGATCGGCGTCTCCGTCTTCAACGAGAAAACTCGCGAATTCGAATTCCGCCCCGGGCCAGTGTTCTCCAATGTCCTCCTGGCCGACGAGATCAATCGCGCGACCCCCCGCACGCAGGCAGCCCTCCTGGAGTGCATGGGCGAGCGCCAGGTCACCGTGGACGGGATCACTTATCCTCTGAAGCGCCCTTTCCTCGTCCTGGCCACCCAGAATCCCATCGAATACGAGGGCACCTTCCCCTTGCCCGAGGCACAGCTCGACCGCTTTCTGCTGAAGCTCAGCCTGGGCTATCTGGACGCAGAGGAGGAGTCCCTCATGCTCCTCAACCTGCAGCGCCAGCATCCCATCGAGCAATTGGAGTCAGTGGTGGATGGGGATCGCGTCCCGGACCTGGCTCAGCGGATCTGGGACGTTCACGTGGACGACACCGTGCGCGACTACATCGTACGGCTGGTACAGGCCACGCGCCATCACCCCGACCTGGCCCTGGGGGCCAGCCCGCGCGGGAGCCTGGGGCTGTTCCGCGGCAGCCAGGCCCTGGCGGCCATACGCGGCCGCGATTTTGTGCTGCCCGATGACGTGAAAGAGCTGGCCCCCCTGACCCTGGCACATCGCTGCATCGTCCACCCCGAGAGCGCGCTGCGAGGCCGGACGGCCGTACAGATCATCGAAGACGTCCTGGAACAGGTGGAGCTGGATATCGGGGAGCTGCGCTGATCACCGCCCGCCGAGGAGACGCGCCGAAACGCGCACCTTGGGGCCAGGGAGCCCGTGAATGGATATCCCGTTTCTCATCATCCTGCTCTTCGCCCTCTTCATCCTGCTACGCATTGAGTTCATCTTTTACATTATATATGTCCTCTTCGGGACCTGGATCGCCGCCCGGTGGTGGGTGAGGCGAGTGGCAAGCCGGCTGGAGATCCGACGCGCATACGCGGACCACGCATTCCTGGGAGATCAGGTGCGGGTCGAGCTTCGCATCGAGAACCGCAGCTGGCTGCCCGTCCCATGGCTGCGCGTCAGCGAATCGGTCCCCCTGATGTTGCATTCACCGAACTTCGTGCGTCGAGTGGTCACGCTGCCCGCGCACGGCCACGCCACCATCACATACACGTTGGATTGCCGGCAGCGAGGCTACTACGCGCTGGGGCCGGCCAGCTTTCGCACCGGCGATCTCTTCGGGTTCGCTGAGACGCAGGTCCAGGAGCCGGAAGAGGATCACATCACCGTCTATCCGCGCATCGTCCCCCTGACACAGCTGGGCATCTCCTCCCAATTGCCGTTCGGGGCGATACGAACCCGACAGCGTCTGTTCGAGGACCCCGTGCGCGTGAGCGGGTTGCGCGACTATGAGACGGGAGATCCGCTGCACCGTATCCACTGGAAGGCAAGCGCCCATGCGGGGGAGCTTCTGGTGACCAAGCTGGACCCCGCCATCTCGCTGGAAACGGCTATCCTGCTGAACCTGAACGCGGCGGAGTATGAGCAGCGACAGGCCATCCACGCCAGCGAGTGGGCCATCATCGTGGCTGCCTCCATCGCCCACCACCTGGCGGAGCAACGACAGCCGGTGGGGCTGTTCACCAACGGGCACGACCCCGTCAGCGGACGGGGATGGGCGGCGGGGCTCCCACCTCGCTCCGGGCGAGGGAACCTGATCAAGTTACTGGAGGTGCTGGCTCGCATCGAGCTGGCCCGCGAGGCGCGGCCGTCCTTCGCCGCCTGGATGCGCGAGGCCACCTTGGATCTCGGATGGGGCACGACGGTGATCGCCATCACGCCCAAGGGGGATGAGGCGACCTGCCAGGCCCTTCGCTGCAACGGGCTGGCCTGAACACCATCCTCATCGTGGTGGAGCCCAGCCTCCAATTCAAAAAGATACGGCAGCGGGCCCACCATCTTGGATTCCCGGCATATCTGGTCGCCTACGAGCGAGATCTCGATCTTTGGCGCTCGCCGGCCGGGGCGGGTGAGCGCATCCGATAGGGGAGGGGGATATGGCCGAGGCCCCTGTGGAACAAAGCCTTATGCCCCAGGATAGCCTGTGGCTGCGAGGGATCCTCCGGCCACTCATGGTGGCCCTGCTGGCCACATGCCTGGCCATCGGGTTCATCGCCGTGGCGCAGGCGGCGATCCCCGGGTGGGGACGCGGAGCCGTGCTCCCGTTCCTCTCGCTGGTCGCTCTGGAGGCGGTATACACCACGCTGTGGCTGGCCGCATCGGAGCGGCGCGATCGACGCACCTTCCGGTTTCGATTCGGCGAGATCTGCCTTCTACTCATCGCGGCCCGGCTCCTCACCTTCTACGTCAAGGGACAATGGCCAACCGCCACGCTGCTCTCGCAATGGCTGCGCTCCCCCCTGAGCTTCTTCGATGGCACGTCGTTCTTCCTCGGGATCTTGACGCTGATCGTCTGGGGACAGAGCACCGCGATGATGGGCGCACTCGAGCGCATGTCCCTGAAGCCGGACGAACTGGTGGTCAGGCCGCTGTCCGCGCGCGACCTGGATTGGAACGAGATACGCGCGCGACATCCGTCGCGCTCCATGCTGTTGAGGGAGTTCAGCACGTACTGGCTGTGGGGAGGCGTGCTCCTGGCCTTGTGCGCGGGGCTGTCACGGGTAGAGCTGAAGCCAGCCGTCGGACAACTGATCGGCATCCGACACCTAGGGATCACACCGATGCTCCAGGGCGCCCTGGTCATCTACTTCCTGGGCGGCCTCCTGCTGATCAGCCAGGGACGCTTGGCCGTGCTGCGAGCCCGCTGGCGGTACGAGGGAACGGACACGGACCCCGAGCTCGTGCGGCGCTGGGGAAGGTTGGGCATCGGCATGCTGGCCCTTGTCGGGTTGCTGGCCGCGCTGCTGCCGTTTGGGTCCTCCTTCACGATGGCACGCATCCTGGCGGCGGTGATCAACTTCATGATGCAGATCTCGTACGCCGCTCTCCTGCTCTTCTTCGCCCTGTTCGCGTGGCTTCTGGGATTGCTGGGGCTCGGAAGCGAACAGGCCCCGGCGGCCGAGGCCCTGCGGCCCCCTCCGGAGCCCCCGGATATCGCCACCAGCAGCCTGCATCTGCCCGACTGGCTCGGCGGCGCCCTGGTCTGGCTGCTCATGGCCGTCATCATCGGCTATTCGGTGGTCGCCTATCTGGGCGGGAGAGGCATTCGCCTGGACAGCCGTTGGCTGCGTCGCCTGTGGCACTGGTGGCGCGCCTGGTGGCAAACCTGGCGAGGGCGAACGCGGCGACTCGGCCAGCGCGTTCGCTCCATGATCGCCCTCACGTTGGCATCGGTGGGCGGTGGGGGGGTGCCCCGTTGGCGTTTCCTAAGCCTGCGCAAGCTGGGGCCGCGAGAGCGGGTGCGCTATTTCTATCTCTCCACCGTGCGGCGGGCTTCCGAGCGGGGGGTTCCCCGACAACCCTCTGAGACCCCTCATGAGTATGAGGTCGATCTGACGGCTCACTGGCCCGAGATCGAACAGGATCTGACATCGCTGACGGAGGCCTTCGTCGATGCCCGTTACAGCGCGCATCCGCTTCAGCCGGAAGATGCCAGGCGGGTACAGGAGATATGGCGACGCGTGAAGGCTGCGCTGCGGCAGCGCGATCGGGAAGAGGGCCAAGACAGCAAGTTGACATAATACATAAGATAACAAAAAACGCACGGCTATACATAACATAAAAAGTTATCGCTTCTGCTTGACACCGCAACGGTCGTTTGGTATAATAAGCGTTGATGGCTGGTGAGGGATCACCGGCCAAGCCAATGTAGGAGGCTGCGGCGTGGGGGGCGCCCATGTGACAGAGACGGAGGTATGAGCTTTCCGGGAACTGGAGCATGCGGCACGCGAATGGGTCTGAACCGGAGCCCATGAGACGCCCATAAGCCTCGGTGAAAGCGGATAGCGCACCGAGGTTTTTGTTGCCATAGGAGGGCGTCATCCCCTTACGCGAAACGATCTCAATATAGAGGGAGGTGAGTAGCCATTACCGTCGAACTGCGACCAGGGGAATCTCCCGAGAGTCTCCTGAAAAGGTTCCGCAAAGCGGTGACTGAGGAGCGGATCCTCAGCACCGTGCGCAAGAAGCGCTGGTTCACACCGAAGAGCGAGCTTCGGCGTCTGAAACGCAAGAAAGCCATCCGCAAGGCTCGTCGGGCAGCTCGCAAGCGTGCAGAGCGAGAAGCAAGAAGATGATGATTCGGGGGCGTCGCCGCCCTGATTCCCAGGGCAGCGGCGTGCCCCACACCATGTTTCATGAATAGAGGAAAGAAGCGCGATGGCGAAAACGGAAGAAAAGATTTCAGTCGAAGGGACAGTCGTCGAAGCACTGCCTAACGCCACCTTCCGCGTCGAGCTCGACAATGGCCATGAGGTATTGGCCTACCTGTCGGGCAAGATGCGAAGGCATTACATCCGGGTTCTGTTAGGCGACCGGGTGCGGGTCGAGCTATCCCCGTATGACCTCACCCGGGGACGGATCACCTTCCGCTTTAAGACTCCCAACCGAACCGGCTGATATCTGGTTCGTACCCCAATTCGGAAAGAGCGGACCAGGCCGGTTGCGTATTGGCGCGCATAATTTCCTCTTCGACTTTGAGGAATGGCGGTGGGCCCCGGTGTTTGTCGTTCCCTTTCCACGCGGCGGCCCGGTGGTATGAGCCAAAGGAGGGTAGGGTGACCACAACAACGCAGGCTGAAGTCGCCCGTCTGGAGCAAGAGTTGGCCGAGGCCAGGGAGAAGCTGGCAGCCGTCGAGGAACAGCTGGCAGAGCGCCCTGACTTCGGCTTGGGCCAGGGTAACGCGATGATCTACGAGTGGGAGATGAACCTGGCCGAGCGTGAGCGCCTTCAGGAGAAGATCGCTTCCCTGGAAGAGGCGCTGGAAAAGGCGCGGGCAGGACGTTACGGGATCTGCGAGGTGTGTGGTCAGCCCATCGACCCGGAGCGGTTGAAGATCCTGCCCGACACCAAGCTGTGCGTTAACTGCGCGGCTTCCAAACGATGATCCCAACCAATCAGGCACTCCTAAGGGGCCGCGATCTCCAAGCGGCCCCTTTTTACTTGGCCCATCGCGAGGATTTCCCTGAACTCGTCGGCGGGCTTTCCCCGCATATGCTAGGATGGCGATGACCGAAGGATTGGAGCGAAGCTGGGAAGATCTAGCTTCTGCCCTGAACCCACGTCAACGGGAGGCGGTAACAGCGCCGGCAGGGCCTTTGCTCGTCATCGCCGGCCCCGGTAGCGGCAAGACGCGCGTCATCACCTACCGAGCGATCTACCTCATCACCCAGCGAGGCGTCCCGCCCGACCGCATCCTGGCCGTCACCTTCACGAACCGGGCTGCCGAGGAGATGCGTGCACGCCTTGAACAGGTGGCAGGCGTATCCGGCGAGGACATCTGGCTTCACACCTTCCACGCCGTCGGCCTTCGTCTCCTGCGCGAGCACGGCGAGGCCATCGATCTGCCTGCCGATTTCATCGTCGCCGACGAGGAGATGCAGCATCAGGCGTTGCGGGATGCACTGCGAGAGCTGGACCTCAGCCCAGAGCTATACCCGATCCACGCCTTGCAGGATTACATCAGCCGCAGAAAGGGCGCCATGCAGGATCCAGCGCGCTCCCTGGCCCGGGAGGAGATGGAGATCATCTACGCGGACGTCGCGCGCGCCTATCAGGATTGGCTTCAAAAACACCAGGCCCTCGACTTCGATGATCTGATCTATTACGCCGTGCAATTGCTGGCGCGCCGGGCAGATATCCGTCGCCAGGTACAGGCGCAATTGCCCCATGTGCTAGTGGACGAGTACCAGGATATCAACCTGGCCCAATACCATCTGCTGACCCTGCTGGCCTCCCCGGGAAGCGATATCACCGTCGTCGCCGACGGCGACCAGTCCATCTACGGCTGGCGGGGGGCTCAGCCATCGCTGATCGATCGGTTCCAGCGCCGCTACCGCCCGCGCGTGATCGTGCTCGAGCAGAGCTACCGTTCCACTCAGACAATCCTCTACGCCGCCCAGTGGCTGATCGCCCGCGGCCAGGCACCTCCCTGGCGCGACCCCAAGCGGCGGACCTACCTTCGCACCGTTCACTCACGCGGCGATCCCATCTACCACTACATTTTCGCCACAGCTCAGCAGGAACAGGCCTGGCTGGCCGCCCTGATCCGCCGCCTGCACGAGGAGCGGGGCTATCGGTATGGCGACATCGCGATCCTGTACCGCACCCACCGGCTGGCCGACCCGCTGGAGGGCTACCTGGTCCAGCACGGCATCCCGGTGCATCGCGTGCAAAAAGATCACTTCTTCCGGCGCCCCCTGGTGCGCGAGGTAACCCGATATCTGCATCTGTTGCGCTCACTGGCCTCCGCGCCGGACCAGGAGGTGATCGCCGCCCTCAACTTCCCGCGAACGTTGGTGGACGAGCTGACCATCATGCAGCTAGAGCGGCTCGCGCACCGTCATCAGATCAGCCTAGCAGAGCTGGTCCGTTCCAGCGATCGTTTCCCCGAGCTCAGCCCGCTGACCCGGGCGGCCTTACGCTCCTTCCTCCAACTCTTCGAGGAGGAACTGCGTCCGGTCGCCCATCAGCCGGTCACCGTGATCGTGGAACGGTTGCTGGATACCCTGGCGGTCCGCCGTAGGCCTTTTGACCCCGAAGAGTGGCGGCGCCTGCTCGACTGGGCCGAGTTCTCCGCCCGCCCCGACGCTGTAGCCCGGATTCGCGATTGGCTGGATCGCCGTGTACCTTTCACCGTCTACGCTCCCCCCACGATCGATGGCGCGTGCGCGGCAGCCATCCTGTGCCGCGCCCTGCGGGACTATCTGGCCTACCCCGTCGCCGCCCAATTGGACGCGTCGCTGGACAGCCCGCAACTGAACCTCGTCGCCGAGGGGGAGCCGGCGCTGACCGTGCACGTCCCGCCCCAGCGCGCAGTGGGCCAATCCCTCGCCGCCATCGCCTGGAGACTGGCACAGGATATCCTGGCAACCTATGAGACCCTCGCCGACGGCCGGTTCGTGGTGTATGATCTGGAGACTACGGGCACGAATGTCCGTCGGGATGAGATCGTGGAGATCGGGGCCCAAGTCATGGAACATCGACGAGATGCGGCCCCACCTTTCTATTCGCTGGTACGCCCCGCCCGGGGCTCCATCCCGGCGGCGGCGACGAAAGTGCACGGCATCTCCTGGGCCGATGTGAAGGACGCGGATCCCATCGAGGTCGTGTTGCCGCGATTCCTGGCGTATGTGGGAGAGTCCACGGTGGCCGGGCACAACATCATCGCGTTTGACAACCGGTTCGTCGATCGGGAGGCCGCCCGGCTGTTGGGACGCTCCTTTCGCAACCCGGCGCTGGACACCCTGTCGCTGGCCCAGCGCCTGCTGCCCGATGAACACAGCTACAGCCTGGAACACCTCCTACGCAGGCTGAAGCTGGGCGAGGCGGTTGAGCATCGCGCGGCCCAGGATGTCCAGCAGACACAGATGCTCCTGCTCGCCCTGCTTGAGGAGAACCGGCGACAGCTGGCGCTGAATGCCCTGCCGGAGATGCTCCCGTGGGTGGGGTTGGGCCTGCTGGGCGCTGAGGCCGATTTGGAGGACGAGAACCGGGCGCTATGGCACGGCGCATTGCGCACGCGAGAGCTCGCGCCCCCGCTGGAGGAACACATCGTGGCGCAACTGCCGGTGGAGGAGCGCGCTCGACTGGATGAGCTCGCGCGGCGCCTGATGGCCGTACCGCCCCCACCCATGGCCGAAGATGAGGCCTGGAGCGCCATGCGCGAGAACTTCATGGCCTACCTCGCGAGCTTCGCACGCTTCAGCCGGGATCTCTCGCTGGGCGCCTTCCTGGACCACCAGGCCCTGGTCACCAGCCTGGACATCGAGGGCACGGGGACGGAAGGGGACCGGGTGACGATGATGACCCTTCACAACGCCAAGGGAACGGAGTTCCCGGTGGTCATCATCATCGGTGTGGAGGAGGAGAATCTGCCTCTGTGGACGACCATGGAGGAGGAGGAGGCGCTGGCTGAGGAGCGTCGCGTGTTCTACGTGGGTATGACCCGAGCGCGAGAGCGGCTGTTCCTCTGCTCTGTACGCGATCGAGGCGATGGCTTCGTTCGCCTGCCCTCCCGATTCGCGTTCGAGCTGCCCGCCGAATACGTGCGCCGCTTTCGCATCGATCCCCAGGGGCAGGTGCAGGAGCTTGACCCATCCGGCAAAACGGCGGAAAGATGACCCTGGTCACCTCTCCGCCGCTCATTTTCCCCAATCGCACGATCCCCCGACACCACGCCGGCGGAGCGCTCTACGGCAACACCTGCATCCACACCGTCATGGCGCACGCGCCACGATGATTCCAGGCGTAATACGGGATGGCGGTCAGCGTCGCGGGGCGGAGGGATGTGCGCCGCGGGGCCCACGGACGGTATAACTTCTGATCTTCTTCCTCGGGGAGGGCACCCTGAGCGATCAGCCGGGTTACGCCCCCCAGAAGCTCCGGCCGGTGCTCGACGACGATCTCGCCTCGAGCGTCCAACAGGGCATCCAGCACAGAGACGCCGGGATTGTCATGCGCCTCCCAGCAGTACACGATAGGCCCTCGCTGCAGCGCCGCGCTGCAGCGATTCTCGACCAGGCGCGGGTGGCTGGCCATCACCTTCGGCGGCATCTCCAGGGAGAGGTGCACGCGATCCCCAGGCTGCCAGCGACGGCGCAGCGCGGCGTAGCTACCCGGCGTACCCCGCACGTCTCCTTCGCCGTTCACCGAGATCGTCGCACCGTCGGCCCAGCCGGGCACGCGCAGGTACAGGGTGAACTCGATCGGTCGCGCCGGGAAGATCGACAGCCGCACATCGCCTTCCCACGGATAATGGGTGTCCTGCACGACCCGCAGCCCGGTCCCATCGGATAGCTGCCAGCGCAGCTCGCCGCGATCGTACAGATGAACCCAGAGGCCCTCCCGGCTGGTGCTGTAGAAATAGCCCGGCAGCGAGGCCAGCATACGCCCTACATTCGGCGGACAGCACGTGCAATCGTACCACGGCTGCCGCTCATAGGGCCCTCGACGCGCCCAGGGATACCAGGGATCGCCCTCGCCCTCGCCATCATAGCGCAGCGGGTTGACATAAAAATAGCGGGTGCCATCCAGGGAGACGCCGGACAGGAACCCATTGTACAACGCACGCTCCATAAGGTCCGCAAAACGGGTTTCGCCGTCCAACACGAGCATACGCCAGTTCCAAAAGATGTTGCCGATGGCCGCGCAGGTCTCCGCGTACGCGCGTGCGTTGGGGAGTTCGTAATCCCTCCCCAGGGATTCCCCCAGGTGACGCCCTCCGGCACCGCCCGTGATGTACACCTTAGCCCGGGTGAAATTCTCCCACTGTCGTTCCAACGAGGCGAGAAAGGCGCGATCTCCCGTCTCCGCGTAGTAGTCGGCACCGCCACAGCAGAAATAGAGAGCCCGCACCGCGTGACCTTCGATCTTCTGCAGCTCGGTGAAACGCGAGGCGTCCAGCAGATGTCGGGCCAGATCAAGATAGCGCTCCCGCCCCGTCTCCCGATATAGCTCCACCAGGGCCATCTCGATCTCCGGATGACCGGAGAAGGCGCCCTCGATGGAGGGGATCACCTGGCACAGATGGTCGGCAAACCGCAACGCACAGTCCAACAGCTCGCTCTCACCGGTCGCCCGATGGTGTGCGATCGCCGCCTGAAACAGATGCCCCGCGCAATACAGCTCGTGGTCCGTATCGAAGCGGGTATATCGCTGTTCATATCGCTCGTCGACGTAGTAGGTGTTGAGGTAACCGTCCGGCCGCTGCGCGGGGAGGACGGCCTCGATCGCCTGGTCCAGCAGGTGTCGGATCTCGGGGGCCTCCTCCGACTGGAGGACGAAGGCAGCCGCCTCCATCCACTTATACAGGTCGCTGTCGGTGAAGAGGAAGCCGCGCCGGGGCACATCCTTCGCCCCGTACACGCGTCGGAAGTTATCCACAACCCCATGCTCCTCCAGCAGGCGATAGAGCTGGGGAAGGCCAGCCCGAACGTTCGCCTCCAAACGCGGACTCCAGAACCCATCCCGCAGACGGACGGCGCCCGGGGGGACGGGGTTCAGCCGGGCATACGGAGAGGCGGTCGTGTCCACCACGCCGCGCGTATGGATAGGGGGAATCACAGACATTCACATACCCTCCATGAAAGCGCTGGAACGCCGGTGCCAATGGCTCATCGCCGTCATTATAGCACACGCGCTTGCCATGAGATGCCCGGAGCGAGCGAGGCCGCAGGCAACGAAAAAGGCGGCAGGGGTTCCTGCCGCCTGAGGAGAGGCGAAGGCTTGCTCCACCTCCATACATAAGGGGATACGGTAGGGCGGTCAGCAGGTGGAGAGGATCCGGCAACGACGTGCCCACCGTGGGGGTCGAAGAAGGGAACACAGCTCCGTCTCACGCTCCTGTTCGGGCAATAGCCGGTCAAGCTGGCCGGCGAATTGCTCCAGGGAGGAGGCCTGAATGGCGGAAACCGTCGCGTACTCCTCGTCCGTCAGATCGAAACGAAGCAAGGCCTCCGGCGTCTGGCTCAGAAGCTGCTGGGCGAAGTCGCGGTCCACCAAAGCCCGCCCGACGATAGCTTGCAGCGTCTCCCAGGTCATGTTGGTCCTCCACAAAGACATTCCTCTTCCAAACGATCATCAAGTTCTCCCTCCATCTTGTCTGTCAACCCTGGTCGATTTCCAAAGCCCCACCCGCCCAGCGTGAACGCTTCGTTAACCGCGAAGGCTATACCATAAAGATCACGACGGACGCTGGCTTTCACGACCGTCCGTCGTCTCGCGATCACAAAGTATCAGCCTGACTATGCAGGCTCTTTTCGCCACAAGGCGTCAGTTGACGCATGCATATGTTTGTACAGAAACCAGAACGCCCCGGCCGCGATCACCACATCCCCCACGCTGAAAACTCCGCTGATGGGCGCCGGTGGGGGGATCACGAAGACGTCGGAGAGCCACCACAGCCTGGTCGCATCTCGCGGCAACAGGATGTCCTTGGTGTTGAGCACTCGCGCCCCGGGCTGCTCACCCAGGATCAGGTGTGCGAGCCCGCTTTGAGTTAGGGCCTCCCGGGTGATGGGCATATACCCGCCGTTCGCGATCATGACGGTGAAGTTCAAGGCCAGGCCCAAAGCGATAAGCTTCATACCGGGAAGACGCCGGTTCACCCACATGAGTGGGATCAGCAGTCCGTAGGAGATCACCATCACCAGCGCGCGGATGCTCAGCAGGCCCTCCGCATGCGGCGCTGGATGGTAGATCAGATAAGCCTGTGCGGCGAAGACGAGCGGCGCCAGCCACGCCCAACGGATCGAGACGTGAGCCAGCCGCTCGGGACGTCCGCCTGTCACCAGGCTCACCACGAAAGCGACGACGACCGCAAAGAGTAGGATCATGCGCTACCCAGGCCAGATGCGAAATAGACAAGATGCAAGGGGCCGGCCATAGGCCAGCCCCTCGCTCTGCGAAACAGCCCCCATGTTGGCAACAACGAATCAGCGACTCAACACGGATTGCAAGAGCTGCTACCGCCGAAGGCAGACGGCGCTCCGCTGGCGGCGACCAACGACAGGATCGTGATCAACACCCAAACCACCTTCCAGTACAAGCCTTTCATCGGACTGCCTCCCATCAGGATTGTGTGAGCCGTCGGGTCACGTAGTTCAGCCTCATTGTTTCCCGGTGGACTCACCAATCGCTGACGGGTTCCCAATATACCGGCAAGAGGTATCTCGTCCGGCGGCATACCCAAAGAGGAAGTTTCCCTTGAAAAACTGCGCCCCCAAAGCTCTCCGCCGAATTTCCACCGAGAAAGACACCCTATCGTCGCCCCGGCAGGGTTGCAGGATCCATGGGGACAGGTATACTGAGGGCGCGCGATCGGAGTGAGATCCCTTTTCACCAGGAGCGTCCCATGAAAAGAGCGACACGAGATATCCTGTACTTTGAGATCGGGGCCGACAACGCGCCCACGCTGCGCGTGCAGCCGGGCGAGGTATTTGAGGTGGAGACGCAACTCAACCGGGGGCCCTGGCTGGACACACATCCAGATGGGGAACGACTGCGAGAGCAGCTATACGGCGGCAATCCCTCCAGTGGCTGTATCTATGTGGAGGGCGCCCAACCGGGGCAGATGCTCACGGTCCACATCGGTGAGATCGATCTGGACCCGATGGGGTTCACCAGCTTCAGCGGGAGCACCGGGGCCATGCCCGCCTGGCTGGGCGGCTCCGGCGTCGGCGCTCATCACCGCATTGTGGAGATTCGGGACGGGTTCGTCCATTGGGACGAGCGGATTCGATTCCCCGTCGCCCCCATGATCGGGTTCGTCGGCGTGGCTCCGGCCCGCGAGCGCTATCACAACGGCTGGGGCGGGTATTGGGGGGGCAACTTCGACGTACAGGAGATCACTACCGGCGCGGCCGTGCAGCTTGCGGTACACGTCCCGGGAGCACTGCTGCACATCGGCGACATGCACGCCCTCCAGGGCGATGGGGAGATCTGCGGCGCGGGCGGGATCGAGGCCAGCGGCCGCGTGCGGATCCGCTGCGAGCTCTCGGAGAAGCCGCCGTCCATGTTCTGGCCGCGCATCATCGACGAAACCCACATCATGACGGCGGCGATGGCCCGGCCAGCTGAGGACGCGTTCCGCCACGCCCTGGAGGCCATGGTGCTCTGGCTGGAGGAATCATACGGCTTCACGCGCGGGGACGCCTATCTCTTCCTGGGCCAGGTGCTGGAGGCGCGCTGTACCCAGTTCGTCAATCCCACATTCACCTACATCGCCAAAGTGCCGCGACGCTACCTGGAGTAAGGGACGCCGCGGCGACGCGAGCGAAGCGGAGATCGGGAAGCGAGGTAAGGGGCGCTCTCCTCAATCGACCCTACTCCAGATCCTCCCGGTAGGAGCACATATTTATGGAGGTGATGATGTCTCGGGTGTGCATCGCGGCCGCGCAGGTGGCGCCGGCCTATCTGGATCTGGAAGCCTCCCTGGCCACCGCCGATCGGTGGATCGCCGAGGCCGGCAAACAGGGCGTGCAGCTGCTAGTCTTCCCCGAGACCTGGCTGCCGGGCTATCCCTTCTGGCTGGATGTCAGCCCGGAGATGGGGCTATGGGATTACGCGCCCACCAAAGCCGTGTTCCGCCGCCTGTTTGAAAACAGCGTAGACGTCCCCGGCCCGGTCACCGAGCGGCTGGGGAAGGCGGCTCGCCGCGCCGGGCTGAACCTGGTGATGGGGATCAACGAGCGCGACGGTGGTACGCTTTATAACACGATCCTCTACTTCTCGGAGGATGGCGAGCTGCTGGGCAAGCATCGCAAGTTGATCCCCACCTACACCGAGCGGCTGGTGTGGGGACGGGGTGACGGCAGCACGTTAACCGTCGTGGACACGCCGGTGGGGCGCGTCGGTGGGCTGGTGTGCTGGGAACATTGGATGCCACTGGCGCGTCAGGCCATGCATGACCAGAGGGAGACCTTCCATGCCGCGCTGTGGCCAACGGTCAGGGAGATCCTGTTGGTGGCCTCCCGCGCCTACGCCTTCGAGGGGCGTTGTTTCGTGGTGGCCGCGGGCTCGGTGCTGCGCCGCGAGCACCTGCCCACCGGGCTGGCGTTGCTGGACAGCCTGGAGGGCGACGGCCCATGGATGCGAGGCGGCTCGGCCATTATCGGGCCGGATGGGGCCGTCATCGCCGGCCCGGCCGGGGAGGAGGAGACCTTGCTGACCGCAGAGATCGATCCCGGCCGCATCCTGGAGGAACTGATGACGCTAGACGTCAGCGGCCACTACGCCCGACCGGACGTGTTCACCCTGTACGTCCACAGCGACCCACAGACGCCGGCCGGGTAGCGTCCTCACGACCTTTCGCCCTCATCCTCTTCGATCAGGCCTACGTCCACCCGTACTCGTAGCATGTCTCATACATGGCGACGATGTTCTCCGGCGGGCTCACGGCCTGGATGTTGTGACACGGCGCCAGGATATATCCGCCGCCCTCGCCCAGGATCCGCAGGTTATCCAGCACCTCCTGCCGCACCTCCTCCACCGTGCCAAAGGGCAGCGTATACTGATTGTCCATGGCGCCGTGGAACACGAGCTTGTCCCCAAAGTCCCGCTTCAGCCCCTCCCGATCCATCCCCTTGGCCCGCCACTGGATCGGATTGAGGATGTCGATCCCCGCCTCGATCATGTCCGGGATGATGCGCCGGCAGTTGCCGTCATTGTGATGGAAGACGAACGCCCCCGCCTCATGTACCAGGTCGATCATGC
The DNA here is from genome assembly GCA_013152435.1 of Chloroflexota bacterium. Taxonomy (NCBI): domain Bacteria; kingdom Bacillati; phylum Chloroflexota; species Chloroflexota bacterium. The sequence continues at coordinate 50,904 of JAADGJ010000141.1, forward strand.
GCTTCATGCGCGGGATCAGGAACTCATGGATCTGGGCCGGGGAGAACATCAGGTCATCCTGTCCCCCCATGTCCTCGGCCACATAGCTCAGCATCACCTGACCGGGGATCTGCTCGAAAATGCGACGGGTGTTCTCGTAGGCCAGGTCGAAGAGCTTGTCCAGGCAGTAGTGGACCATCTCCGGGTTGAGCACCAGATCCATAAACGCCAGCTCCTGGCCGCGCAGGTCTTTGTAAATGAGGAACGGCTCCGAGCCACCCCCGCGGATGGGATACATCTCGTTCCCTTTCACCTGCTCCGGGATATCGGAGTAGTCCCACCAGTCCGGATCAGGCCAGGTGTAATTGCGCTCGATCTCCTCCACTGAACGATATTGGGCGAGGGGGTGATAGACGCACTCCCGATACACCCCGGTGCCGTAGTCCACATCCTGGTAGCCGCAGCCGAAGACATCGTACCCTTCGGGGATCGGCGGGCCGACATAGCGCGGGGACACGGAAACGACGAAGTCCACGTGTAGCTTCTGCAACATCTCCCGCTCGCTGCTGCAGCCGAGATGCTTCATCAGCTTGGCCGTGGCCTCCGGAGTGGCCCAGTAATCCATGGGCACCCGATCCGGCTGCTGGCGGGTGAGCACGGCCAGCCACCGCTCGCGAGGGGTCATCGTCTCTTTGGGCATGTCTCGTCTCTCCTTCTGATCCCAACCCGCATGACACTTGGCCTTCAGATCAGGTCGCGCACCAGCTCGCCCACCCGTTTCACCCGGCGGATATCCCCATCCGGAGGGATCTCATCGGAGATCCCCAGCACCAGCCGGGGATAGAACAGGTCGACCAGCTGTTGGACGCAGCGTATCAGCACATCCTCGGGGTACGAGGGCAGGAAATACACGGCCGGGATGCCATCCAGCAACACCAGCGGCCCCAACGCCTCCTTGATCTCCTCGATGGTCACGTCGCCCTGAGGCTTTGGCGTGGCCGCCTCGATGCCATCCCATGGACAGGCCCGCAGGTAGGGCAGCAACGGCTTCATAGCCCCGTCGACGTGGATATGGACGAACTTGCCCGCCTCGTGGAGCTGCTCCACCCTACGTCGGTAATACGGGATAAGATGCTCGTTCCAGATGGGCGGTGGGTCCATATGGGCGTCGATGTTCTCGCCCAAGTTGAGGATAGGGGCCGGGCACGTGCAAAGGAGCTGATAGAGAGCGTCATCCGCCTTGCTTGCCACCTCCATGTAATGCGCGATCTTCTCCGGGCAGTCGTGCATGGCGTAGATGGTGTTCTCAAATCCCATATGCTCGATGAACAGGCCCTGCAGGGGCGAGCGACGAAAATAGAATTGGGGAGCGCCGCGCGTCCCGATCCGCTCCAGGTCGGCCTGATAGGTCTCCTCGTCCCACCACCATTCCTCATCCTGCACGATGTACTCCAATACGCGCAGGTCGTCGACACCCTTTACCTTGTACTCATCATGGTAGGCGGAGATCCCCCACGCGTCGTAACGGAGGACCTCCCGCAGCGTCCCCACGGGGGTCTCCCAATATCGCGCGATTCGCTTCTCATCCAATTGCTCCTCGCGCACGCACACCTTGTGGTAGCGCACCCGCAATGGAGAGGTGAAATAGCGCACCGAGGCCAGGCAGTCATCGTAAACGTCCAGCAGGCTGGCGTCCCTGTACTCGGGCGGAAGCGTCCCCCGCTTGCGATTCACGCGATACCAGAACTCGATCCGGGGCTGCCACAACACACCCCCCGGATCCTCTCCACGAAAGACGGCCAGGTTCATCCCACACCAGTTGGGGATCCCCTCACGCGAATACGGCATCCTTCTCCTCCTCTTTGCCCTGACGGCCGAGCCTCACATCGCTATGATACTCGCTGGCAACGGGAATGTCCAGCATAGACGAGAGAGGCCGCCTCCTAATTTGACGTCAGCACGCCCTCCGTCTATAATCCAGGACTAGACTGACCAGTCAGTTTAGAAGGGCCGCGAAAAGGAGCAAGGTGATGAACACGACGCAACTGGTCGCTCTCCTGATCATCTCCGTCATCCTGGGCGCGATCTACGGCTACCTGGCGGGCGTAATCGGCAAGAAAAGACGCCCGTACGGCCTGGCCGGGGATCTCCTCATAGGGATCGCCTGCCAGGCTATCGTCAGCATCACCCTCTTCTGGCTCGTGCCGAAGATGGGGTTCACCGCCCCGATCTGGCGATGGCTTTCGGCCCTTGGCGACACCAGCGTCGTGACGATCTTCGTCCTATGGCTGGCCCGCCGCATACAGGAAGGATAACCCAGGAGCCTCGGAGAGCCCGTTTCACCATACCACACGACCAAGGAGCAGAGAAGCGGATGGCGCTGTCCCGGATGAACAGGACGGAGGATCGGCGGGCACAGATCTTGCAGGCCGCCATGGTATGCTTTGCCCGCCACGGCTATCACCGCACGACGATGGACGAGATCGTGCGGGAGAGCGGACTGAGCAAGGGGAGCTTATACTGGTACTTCAAGAGCAAAAAGGAGCTGTTCCTCTCCATCATCGACGCGTGGATCTCGGGGATCAACCAGACGCTCCAGGAGCTCTCCCAGATGGAGGAGATGACGTGGGCCGATCGGCTGCGGCGCGCGGCCGAGCTGATCGCCGAGGATATCGCCAAACAGCGCGACTTCGCCTCGCTCACGCTGGAGTTCTGGGCGCAGATGCAGCAGGACGAGCAGGTGAGAGAGCGCATGGTTCGCATCTATCAGGAGACCGTGGACGTGCTACAGCGCTTCATCGCCGCGGGCATTCAGGCGGGGGAGTTCCACCCGACCGACCCGCGGGCGGCGGCCGCGGTGCTCATCGCCGCGTTCGACGGGATGATGCTCCAATGGTCCATGATGCCGGATCAGCTCCACTGGCCCGATCTCAGCCATATGATCATGGACATCTTCCTCCACGGACTGGAAGCGCGTTGAAGCCATGACACCCTTCGACACGGATCTGGCGATCCAGGCGGTGGAGCTGACGAAGACGTTCGGCGACGTGACGGCGGTGGACGGTCTGAACCTGGCCATCCGCCCCGGGGAGATCTTCGGGCTCATCGGCCCGGACGGCGCCGGCAAGACCACGACGATCCGCCTGCTGGCGGCTGTGATGGTGCCCAGCAGCGGCCAGGCCCTCGTGGGCGGCTTCGACACCGTGCGGCAGGCGGAGGACATACGCAAGATCATCGGCTATATGCCCCAACACTTCAGCCTCTACGGCGATCTGACGGTGCTGGAGAACCTGAACTTCTTCGCCGACGTGTTCGGCGTCCGCGGCTCAGAGCGCCGTGCGCAGATCGACCGGCTCCTGGCCTTCGCCCGCCTGGAGGAGTTCACCGACCGCCGCGCCGCGCACCTCTCCGGCGGGATGCAGAAGAAGCTGGCCCTGGCCTGCGCGTTGATCCATCGCCCGCGCATCCTGTTCCTGGACGAGCCCACCACCGGCGTCGACCCCATCTCCCGCCGCGAGTTTTGGGACATCCTGTCCGATCTACACGTGCAGGGCGTGACCCTCTTCGTCAGCACGCCGTACATGGACGAGGCGGAGCATTGCTCGCGCGTGGGGTTGATGTTCCGGGGGCAGATCATCGAACGGGGCACGCCGGACGAGATCAAGGCGCTGGTGCCGGGGCAGTTGTTGGCGGTATGGACCCGGGACCTGCTCCGGGCCCGGCGGGTGGTCGCCGCCCTGGAGGGCGTCTACGAGGTGCAAACCTACGGCGATCTGCTGCACGTCTTCGTGGACGACGCCGAAAAACGGCAGCCGGAGGTGGAGGCTGCCTTGAGGGGCGCCGACGTGCCCTTCGAGCAGATCCGGCGCAGCATCCCGCGCATGGAAGAGGCGTTCATCTCCCTGATCCGCAGGCAGTTAGAGGGCGAACGTGGACCTACACAAAGTTCGGGCAGTCGTCCGTAAAGAGTGGATCCATATCACGCGCGATCCCCGCACCTTCTTTCTGGTGACCATATCGCCGGTGTTCCTGCTGATCGTGCTGGGGTACGCCTTCTCCGTCGACGTGAAGAACGTGGCCGTGGCCGTGATGGACTACGACCGGACGGCCCTCTCCCGGGCGTACGCCCTGGGAATCGATAACAGCGCAGAGCTGGATGTCTGCTGCTACTTGGATCGCTGGGAGGAGATTCAGCCGCTGCTGGAGCGATCGAGGGCGCGTGCCGTGGTCATCATCCCGCCGGGGTTCGCGAAGGAACTCATGGCGGGGAGGCCGCCCGCCTTGCAGATCATCGTGGACGGCACGGATCCGAATACGGGACAGCACGCGATCACCTATCTTGGGGGATACACCGGCGCCTTCGTGGCCGACCAAATCGCAAACGCCCTGGCCCCGGGCGGCCCCGACATCCCGTTGCCACGGATCGAGTTGCAGGTGCGCACCTGGTACAATCCGGCGTTCAAATCGGTGATCGGGATGGTGCCGGGCCTGATCGCCATCGTGCTGACCATGCCCGCCATGTCGATCACCCTGTCCCTGGCCCGGGAGCGGGAATGGGGAACGTTGGAGCAGCTCATCTCCACGCCGCTACGGCGGTCGGAATTGCTGATCGGCAAGCTGCTTCCCTACGTGCTCAGCGGCCTGATCGGGGTGGTTCTGTGCACTCTGGTGGGGATGCAGCTCTTCGGCGTGCCGTTCCGGGGGAGCTTTCCCCTGTTCATGCTCCTCTCGGCGGACTTCTTCCTCGCCAGCCTGGGCCTGGGGCTGCTGATGGCGATCTTCATCGGCAATCAGCAATTGGCGATGATCGTGTCCCTGCTGGTATTCCTCTTTCCCGGATTCTTCCTGTCCGGTTTGATCTTTCCCATCTCCGCCATGCCGCCGGAGATGCGCCTGGAGGCCTATTCCGTTCCCACGACCCACTACGTGACCATCAGCCGCAGCATCTTCCTGAAGGGCGCCGGGTTGGATATCCTATGGCCCTATGCCCTGGCGTTGCTTATCATGGGGTCTGGGCTCTCATTCCTGACCGTCCTGCTGTTCCGCAAGAGGCTGTGATCCGATGCTCACCCGCATTCTGACGCTGACCGGTAAAGAGCTGATCCAGCTACGACGGAACTGGCTGCTGGCGCTCTTCATCCTGTTCGGCCCCATGTCCGAGCTGATCGCCGTCGCCTACTCCACCTCGCAGGATATCGACCATCTGCCGACGGCGGTGATCGACTATGATCGCTCGCAAGCCAGCCGGGCCCTTCTCCAGGCGCTGGTGAACACGGAGACCTTCGATCTGAACTACTGGCCGGAGGATGAGACCGCCATCTCCCGGCTGCTCGACGCGGGAAAGGTGGTGGCGGCAGTGATCATCCCGCCAGGCTTCGAAGATGCGCTCATGCCGGGCCACGCCGGCCGGTCGGAGGTGCAGGTCATCCTGGACGGCTCGGATCCGACATCGGCGCGAACGGCCATGCGATCGGCGGAAGGGGTGGTCGCCCGGATGAACCAGGATCTGGCAGCGCGGCAACTGGGCATCGCGGCCACCTCCTTCGGCAGCTTCGAGCCCAGCGTGCGGGTCTGGTTCAACGAGGAACTGCGAGAGGCCAACTACACCGTGCCATCCGAGCTGGGATTCATCCTGTACGTGGTGGCGTTGATGATCGCCTCCCTGGGGATCGCCCGGGAGCGAGAGCTGGGGACGCTGGAGCAGCTGCTGATCACCCCCCTGCGCCCCATCGAGCTTATCATCGGCAAGGCGATCCCGGCCGTCATCCTGGCCTATGCCGAATTCCTGCTGCTGCTGGCGGTCACCCTCGTCATCTTCAAGGTGCCGATGCGCGGCTCATGGCCCTTGCTGTTGAGCGTGGCGCTCTTCTATCTCTTCGTCGAGCTGGGATGGGGGATCTTGGTATCCTCCGTCTCCAGGACCCAGCAGCAGGCGTTGTTGTTCGTGTTCATGCTGGCCATGGGGGAGATGGTGTTCTCCGGATATATGATCCCCGTCGAGACGCTCCCCCGGCCACTTCAGATCCTGTCGAACTTCGTCCCGATCCGACACTTCCTCATCATCCTGCGGGGCATTTTATTGAAGGGGGCGGGGATCCAGGCCTTCTGGTACGAGCTGGGAATGCTGGCATTGCTGGGGATGATCATCACGACGGTGACCTTTGTCGTCTTGAGGCATTTGCAGCTGGATTGAGTCACGGGATAGGGTGGGGCGATCCATGAGTTGCCTACTCGGGAGGCGAATCGACGGGATCGCAACTTACGTATCCACGTGAGGCTATCGATCACGGGTAAGGTAGGGGAATGAGCACATCGGACAAGCTCGCGATCGTCACTCAGGAGCTGACGAAACGATTTGGGTCTTTCACAGCCGTAGATCGGATCAACTTCTCCGTACGGGAGGGGGAGATCTTTGGGTTCCTGGGCCCCAACGGATCCGGCAAGACCACAACGATCCGGATGCTGTTGGGCCTGCTGCGGCCCACGTCGGGAAGCGCGCAGATCCTGGGATACGATGTCGCCCGGCAGACCGGCCAGGTGCGACAGATCGCCGGGTACATGTCACAGCGATTCAGCCTGTACGATGACCTGACGGTGACGGAAAACCTGAACTTCTACGGCCGCACCTATGGCGTGCGCGGCCGGGAGCTGGAGGAACGCAAGCGGTTCGTGCTGGAGATGGCGGGGCTGGTCGGCCGGGAGCGGGAGCTCACTCGCAACCTCTCGGGCGGATGGAAGCAGCGGCTGGCGCTGGGGGCCGCCATCCTGCACCGCCCCCGCATCCTGTTCCTGGACGAGCCCACCGCCGGCGTCGATCCGGTCTCCCGCCGCCAGTTCTGGGATCTGCTCTATCAACTGGCGGACGAGGGCACCACGATCTTCGTCACGACGCACTACATGGACGAGGCGGAGCATTGTCACCGGCTGGCGTTCATCCACCGAGGGCGCATCGTCGCGCAGGGTACCCCGGTCGAGATCAAGACGCATCAGATGCGCGGGCAGGTGATCGAGATCGTTTGCGAGCCCACGGAGGCGGCCCTGATCGCGCTGCGCGCCATGGACCGGTTCGACGAGGTGGCCCTCTACGGCGCGCGGATCCACGTCGCCGCCCCGAACATCGCCCAGCAAGAGGATGCGATCCGAGCCACCCTGCTGAAGGCGGGGGTACGGATCATCGACATGAGCATCATCCCCCCCTCTCTGGAGGACGTGTTCATCTCCCGCCTCCGTTAGCGAGTGGGGATTTCACGAGAGGTGAGGCATGGTCAAGCGGATTCTCTTCGTTGTGATCCTGATCGCCGTGCTAGGTATAGGGGCATGGCAGGGATATCGCTTCGTGCAACGTCGGCCCGAAGCGGTGCAGCAGGTCCTGACCGACCTGGAGTTTACCACCGGAGCGGACACGGGTCACCTGAAAGCGTCGGGCATCATCGAGGCACATCAGATCGAGGTGGCGCCCGAGATGGGCGGGGTGATCGTAGAGCTGCCCGTGCATGAGGGGGACCTGGTGGAGGAGGGCCAGCTGCTGGTTCAGATGGACACGGACGTGATCGACGCGCAGCTGGAGCAGGCGGCCGCCGCGGTGGCGGTGGCCCAGGCCCAGTTGGAGCTGGTGAAGGCCGGCCCCCGTGAGGAGCAGCTGCGGCAGGCCGAGGCAGCGGTACGCCTGGCCGAGGCCTCCCGCGACGCGGCGCGCCAGGCGTGGGAGGACGCCAAGGAGCTGCGCGACCACCCCCAGGAGCTGGATCTGCAACTGATCACCGCCCGGGTGGAGGTCGCGATCGCCGAAAAGCAGGTGCTGGCGGCACAGGCCAACGCCCGTGCCATGGATCTGGAGCATGAGATGTGGGGTCGCATGGTGCGATCCCTGGCGGAGGGCTTTGACGTGGTCCTGCCGGGCGGGTACGGCTTCCACTACACGCCGGGGACGGACAAGATCCAGGCCGCCAACCTGCAATGGAACCTCGCCGGCCAGAAGGCATGGGAGGCGTGGCAGGCGGTAGAGGAGGCCAAGGCCCAGCTCCGGGCGGCCCAGGCACGCCTGCGAAACCTGGAGGCCAAACGCAACAACCCGATCGAGCTGGAGATCCAGGTGGACCAGGCGGAGGCGGCCTTCCACGGCGCCGAGGCGCAGGTGGCGCAGGCCAGGGCGGCGCTGGAACGCCTGCGAGAGGGGGCCACGCAGGAGCAGATCGAGGTCGCCCAGGCGCGGCTGAAACAGGCCGAATCCGCCCTCGATCGCTTGATGACGCAGCGCGAGAAGCTCACGCTGCGCGCCCCGCGCTCGGGAGTGATCGTAGCCAGGCCCGCGAACCGGGGGGAGGCGGTGATGCCGGGCACCCCGCTCCTCAAGATCGCCGATCTCGATCAGGTCACGCTCACCGTGTACGTGCCCGAGGATAAGATCGGCCTGGTGCGCCTGGGGAACGAGGTGAAGGTCACCGTGGATTCCTTCCCCGACCGAACGTTCACCGGCCGGGTGACGTATATCGCCGATCAGGCGGAGTTCACGCCCAAGAACGTGCAGACCGCGGAGGAGCGCGTCAGCATGGTCTTCGCGGTCAAGATCACCCTGCCGAATCCGGATCACGCCCTGAAGCCGGGCATGCCGGCCGACGCCGATTTCGGCCCCATTCGCGATCTGTGAGGGGGGTTATATAATGAAGGGAAATATCTCTCGGTACGGGATCATCCTAGCCGCCGTGATCGTGGGGCTCCTCTTGGTGCCCCTGCACTCGCTGGCGCGGCCCCAACAGCGGGTCGTTGTAACCGCCTCGGGCACGATCGAGGCGGAGGAGGTGAAGATCAGCTCGGAGACCGGCGGGCGCGTCGTCTCCGTGTTCGCCAACGAGGGCGACCCGGTGGAGGAGGGACAGCTGCTGGTGCAACTGGACGACTCGTTGCTGGTCGCCCAGGTGGGAGAGGCGGAGGCGGCGGTCGCCTCGGCCCGAGCCATGCTCGCCGAGACGAAGTCCGGGCCACGGCCCTCGGAGATCGCGGCCGCACGAGCGGAGGTCCAGCGCGCTCAAGCCGAGCTGGCCGGGGCGCGAGCGGCCTACCAGCACGCCCAGGAGCTGCTGGAAACCCCGCACGACCTCATCGCGCAGATCGATGATGCCAAAGCGCGCATCGAGCTGGCCGAGGCGCAGCTGGGTCAGGCACAGGCGCGGTACAACGCAGCGAAGGCGCTGCGGGACGGCGCCACCGGCGGCTCGGACGAAGACAAGACGAAGCGGGCGGTCTACGAGCAGCAAATGGTGGCGGCCCAAGCCTCTATAGAGGCGGCGGAGGAGGCCAAGAAGGGCGCCCAGGCGTTACTGGCCGCCCTGGAGGATATCCGTCGCAATCCGCTCTCCCTCATCGCCGAGGTGCACAGGACGGAAGGACAGGTGAAGATCGCCGAAGCCGGCCTGGCCCTGGCTCAGGCGAAGCTGGACGCGCTCCTGGCCGGCCCGCGGATGGAAGAGATCGTGGCCGCCGAGGCCCAGGTACAACAGGCGGAGGCCGCGCTGCATCTCGTTCAGGTGCAGCGGGAGAAGCTGTCCCTGCGCAGCCCCATCTCCGGGCTGGTCACCAGCCGCCTGGTGGATCCGGGCGAGCTGGCAGCCCCGGGCGCCGTCCTGATGACCGTGGCGGACCTGGACCAGGTGACCCTGCAGATCTTCGTGCCGACCGGCCGCATTGGGCACGTGAAGCTGGGCCAGAAGGCGATCGTGAAGGTGGATTCCTTCCCTGATCGGGAGTTCCACGGCCGCGTCGTCTACATCGCCGACCGGGCCGAGTTCACGCCCAAGAACGTGCAGACGCAGGAGGATCGCGTCCAGACGGTGTTCGCCGTAAAGTTGCAGCTGGAGAATCCGGAACACCTGCTGAAGCCGGGCATGCCGGCCGACGCCACGCTGATCGAGTGAGAGACCGGCCTCTCAACAGGTCTAGACATCCAGGCGGGACGGGTTCCGGAACCCGTCCCGCCTTTACCCCGCCGAACGTGTTTGACGCCCCCACCGATTCCAGTTAAGATAGCTGCGCCGTTCGCAGATCGCTGGCGGCCCCAGAGCGTTCCCTCAACGCATGAGTCTGGAATCCGCGATGTACGGAAAGGTGAGATCCCATGGCGATGAACCAGCAGGAGTCGTTGGAGGCCATCCGCAAGCTCTTGACGGCGCGTGATGAAGAGGAGTTGAGCCGGCTGATCGGGCTGTACCTGCCCGCGATCGATGGTACGTTCTTCTCGGTTCTGAACGAGGTCGTGGCGCAGTTGAGACGGGAGAACAAGTCTCAGATCGCCCATGCGTTGGAGGCATTGGGCGCTCAGATGCTTACGATGAAGACCCTGATCTGATCGATGGTGGCATCCCACAAACTGATCCAGGTCCTGCTCTCGACGATGGTCATCGCCGTCGTCACCTGGATCGGAGAGCGACATAGGGGAGTGGCGGGCATCCTGGCCACGATGCCGCTGACCATCCTGGTCACGCTGGTGATCGTGTTCCAGAACACCAACGGGGATCACGTCAAGGTCTCCGAATTCCTTCTGGCCAGCCTGGGCGGCATCGTGGGGACGATCTGCTTCCTCCTCGCCGCCTGGTGGGCCGCGTCCCGCCGTTACAACCTGTGGCTGGTGATCCTGATCGGCTACGGCGCTTGGGGGGCGGCCCTCATCGCCGGCCGGGCGATCTCACGGCTCCTATCGTGAGGCGGGCGACGGACACCGCCGCCTATGGGACCCGATAGAGCAGGAACCAGGCGTCGGACAGCGGCCACAATTTGGGCCGGCGGGCCACCAACCGCCATCCCATCCCCTCACATTCCGCGAACAGCTCGTCCCGATCAAAGGTACGCCAACGCCACTGGCCGGGAAGGTACGGGCGCCGGCCCGTCAATCGCCGGCGAAGGCGGCGCGTTGCCCTGGGGATCGGCGCGTTCAGGCAGGCCTCGATCAGGACGTAGGCACGGCTCACCCGGGCCATCTCGGCGAAGGCGCGCCGCCGCACGTCGTCCGGCAGATGCCCCAGAAACCGGATAGACATCACGCAGTCGAAGGCGTCGGTGGCGAAGGGCAGCCGGGTGGCATCCGCCTGCGCGAAGGTGGCGCCATCGATCTGGGCGTTCCTGCGCCGGGCCTGTCCCAACATCTCCAGCGACACGTCGGCGCCGGTGATCGTGTAGCGCGGCGCCAACAGATCCAGGAAGCGCCCCGTCCCGGCGGGCAGATCGAGCACGCGCGCTCCCGGGGGCAGGTGAGCGGAGAGCAACGCGTGGACCGCTCGCCGATCCAGCCAGTTCCCCAGCTTCCCGGTCAGGCCGGAGAAACGGGACGTCTCATACCGCTGGGCCACCGTGGTGTCCTGATACGCCTCTCGTGCGCCGTACGTTGAATCGTTCATCTCTCGCCTCGACCCTGCAACCCGATCCCTCCATTCTTCCGGTCATTCCCTCGCCAGGCGGGCTCCCTTTCCTGAAGATGAGCGCCGGACGCTAACGCGTGAGTTCCTGCCACAGCGCCAGATATTCCCTGGCGGCGCGCTCAACCGTGTACTTCTGGGCGATCCGCTCGCGCGCCGCCTGTCCCACCGCGGAGAGATCCGCATCCAACGCCCGGCTCAACACCCGTTCCAGA
>JAADGJ010000142.1 GCA_013152435.1 Chloroflexota bacterium
TTTTTCCGAACGAACCACGAGCAGCGGCAGCTCCCATGCTGCCGCAGGCCAAGAGCGTGCCTGAGAATTTAAGGGGGAGGTGTGGAGGGGAGGTCCCCTCCACGGAAAACCCACTTTTCCGGCCTGCACCTGCCTTTCTCGGCCCTTTCCGAAGGGCCCAGGCCGAGAAGGGCAGGTCGAAGGCGGAAGAAGGGCCTTTTTCCGAACGAACCACGAGCAGCGGCAGCTCCCATGCTGCCGCAGGCCAAGAGCGTGCCTGAGAATTTAAGGGGGAGGTGTGGAGGGGACGCCTCAAACAGCTTCTCCATAGGACGGGAGGGGAAACGGAGAACATGAATCTCCTGTGGCTTTCCGTGATGATCCTGGCCCTCGCCGTGGGCCTGTTCCTGATCAGCCTGCGGTGGATCAACAAATGGATACGGGAGGATTTCCAGCGCAGACAGCAGACGACCGAACAGGTGGAGAAGGTGCTGGCATGGGCAGAACAGGGACGCCAGGAAAGCCTGCAGGGACTGGACCTGCGGGGTGCTGACCTGCGGGGCGCCGACCTGGGGCCAATCGACGTGACCGAGCCCGGAGCAGACCTCAGCTACAGCGACCTGCGCAAGGCTAACCTTCGCAGCGTGAACCTGAGGAATACGAACCTCCAGGGGGCGAACCTGGAGCGGGCCAACCTGCGAAGGGCGAACCTGAAGGGGGCAAACCTGCGAGAGGCCAACCTGCGACACGCTGATCTGACATCCGCCAACCTGCGGGATGCGGACCTATCGGACGCTCAACTGAAAGGCGCCGACCTGTGGCTGGCCAGCTACAACAGCAAGACCCGCTGGCCGGACGGTTTCAAGCCGCCGGTCGAGGCCATCCACATGGAGGAGGAGTGACCACGGAACCAGACACCTCATCCGCTACTTGCCGTCCCCCGCCTCCGCCAGCCATCGCACAGCCTCCGAGATGATCGCCTCCGGCGGGGTTTTGGACAGATCAAACCAGCGGATGCGGGGGTCATCCGGCCGGAACCACGTCTGCTGCTGGCGGACGAATCGGCGGGTCCTGCGCTTGATCTCCCGTACCGCCTCCTCCAACGTCATCTCGCCGGCCAGATACTGGCAGATCTGCCGATACCCCAGCCCGGTCATGGCAGGCAACTCCGGCCCATACCCTCGCGCCAGCAACGAACGCACCTCGTCCACCAACCCGGCCGCCATCATGGCGTCCACCCGGGCATCGATGCGGGCATAGAGCTCCCGGCGCGGCCGGGTCAACCCCAGCCGCAGGATCCGATATGGAGGCGGGCTGGCCTGCTGAAGCTCGCTGATCGGCCGTCCAGCGATCAGGCAGACCTCCAGCGCCCGAATCACGCGGCGCACGTTACGCGGGTCGATGCGCGCCGCCGCCACCGGATCGAGGGCGGCCAGCCGGGCATGCAACGCCTCCGGTCCCTGCTCAGCCGCCTCCGCCTCCAGCCGGGCCCGCAACTCCGGATCAGGGGGCACCTCCGGAATGCGCAACCCCTCCAGCACGGCACGCACATACAGCCCCGTGCCACCGACCAGAAGGGGCACCCGCCCGCGGCGATGGATCTCCTCGATGGCCGCGTAGGCCAGGCGCTGATACTGCGCCAACGTCAATGTCTGGTCGGGATCCACCACATCGAGCAGGTGATGCGGCACGCGGGCGCGTTCATCAGGGGTCGGCTTGGCCGTGCCGATGTCCATGTACCGGTAGATCTGGCGAGAATCGGCCGAGACCACCTCGCCGTTCACCGCCTCCGCCAGATCCAGCGAGAGCGCCGTCTTGCCGACGGCGGTAGGTCCCACGATCGCGATCAGCGGCGGCCGGGTCTCCATAGGTCACCCCTCGATCGCCCCGGGCAGATGTGTGATGCGCAACAGCCGCCCGCCCCTGTCCAGTTCAATCGCCACCACATCGATCCGCCACGGCCCCTCCCAGCCGATCTCGGCCACATACATCTGAGCCAGCTGGATCAGGCGAGCCTGCTTGGTCGGCGTGATGGATTCCTCGGGCGTGCCGTAGGTGCGCCCCCGTCGCGTCCGCACCTCCACGATGGCCAGGGTGTCGCCATCCCGGGCGATCAAATCGATCTCCCCCTGAGCGCATCGCCAGTTGCGCGCCACGATGGTCAGGCCACGCCGGGCCAGCTCCCGAGCCGCCAGGGATTCGCCGGTATCCCCCAGGCCACGACGGACGCTCGTCACTCCCAGACCTCCCCCAGCAGCCCCTCCAGATCCCGCAGCGGCCGGAAGCTCATCCGGTGTTCGGGGCAGGGTCCCAGCCCTCGCAGGGCCTCCCGGTGGGCCGCCGTGCCATATCCCTTGTGTCTTGCGAAGCCATAGCCGGGGTATTGAGCATCCAGATCGATCAGGATGTGATCCCGGGTCACCTTGGCGACGATGGATGCCGCCGCGATGGAGAGCGACAGGGCGTCCCCCCGGACCAGCGATTGCTGAGGGATGTTCACCCGAGACAGCCGCAGGGCATCGATCAGCAGGTAGTCGGGCCTCGGGGAGAGCACGTCGATCGCCTCATACATGGCGCGCCGCGTCGCCGGAACGATCCCGATCTGGTCGATCACCCTGGGAGGAACGATCCCCACGCCGATGCCCAACGCGATCTCCCGAATCCGGGGAAGCAGGTCCTCCCGCCGCGCGGGCGTGAGCTTCTTCGAATCGTGCACGACGCCCAACAGGGCGGAGCACGCCCGGGGATCCGAGGGCAGGATAACGGCGGCGGCGACGACGGGGCCCGCCCAGGCGCCCCGCCCGGCCTCGTCCAGCCCCGCCACATACCGATACCCCGAAGCCCATAACGAGGTCTCCCGCTGCAGGGAGGCCCACCCCTCCGATCGATCCACGATCCCCCCACAAACGACGAGAGCGCAGGATCACTGCGCTCTCCCCTAGATCTCACACATCCCCGACGCGACGAATCATCACCCCGTCGGCACGAACACCGCTCGATTATGACTTTTCCGGAGTCGGACGACGAACTTCCTTCAACCGAGCCTTCTTCCCACGCCGCTCCCGGAGGAAATAAAGCCTCGCCCGGCGCACCTTACCGTGGCGCAGGACCTCCACTTTCTCCACACGCGGCGAATGGAAGAAGAACGTTCGCTCCACACCGACGCCATGGGATGCGATCCGACGTACGGTGAAATTCGAGTTCACGCCCCCCTCACGGATGCGGATCACCACGCCCTGAAACACCTGGACGCGCTCTCGATTCCCCTCCACGATCCGATGGTGCACTCGCACAGTATCACCCGGGCGCAGTTCCGGAATGTTCGGATTCGGCTCTGGGCGCTCAAGGAATTGCATTAACGTGCTCATCGCTACCACCCTTCAGATAAGATGCACAATCATGGTCGCCTTCACATCACAAGCTGAAAGTATAGCATAGCCGCCCTCCGGCGGCAAATCAAACGCCCGACGAGGGAACGCGCACCAGAACTCCCCCGAGCTCCACCGTTAATGAGAGGCGTATACGCCATCCCGCAGGATGATCGGCATCCAACGCCACCTCCCCAGCGCCCTCTGCATGACATCGTGAATGTATGTGTTCTCATACTCACCGGATAGCAGATGCGACCACGGCCCCAGAGCGGTGGTCGGCACGTTCACGCCGGTGTGCCCCCTCGTGGTCCAGCTGACGTAGAACGGCGTCCCATCGGGCATGGAAAACGGCCCTTGCTCGCCCGACGTCAGATCCACGCTCATGCCCCCGGTTTCGTGATCGGCGGTGACGATGATCAGGGTGTTCGGGGCGCTCGCTGCATAGGTCTTGGCGACGGTGACCGCCTCATCCAGCCCGATGACGTCCGTAATCGTATCGGCAGCGCGATTGGCATGGCTGGCCCAATCGATCTGCCCGCCCTCGACCATCAGGAAGAACCCGTCAGGGTCTCGGGAGAGGATCTCGATGGCCTTCCGGGTCATGTCGGCCAGTGAGGGCGAGAAGGGGCGAACCATGCCCTCATCGGCGAAGAGCCCCAACAGGCGTGAGGTCGACGCCGGGTCCACGGCGGCGAAGGAGGTCGCATCGCACACGTAGACATATCCCGCCGCGACCGCCTCCGTGATCAGGTTCCGCCCATCGGTCCGCTCACCCGGCTGTGGATAGCACCCGGTGGCCGTCGTGGGCAGGAACTCGTCCTCGCCGCCCCCCAGCAACACGTCCACCTTGGCCGCTATCATCTGCCGTGCGATCTCCTGCATCTCCTGCCGGCTCTGCACATGGGCGACGAAGGCGGCGGGCGTGGCATGTGCTATCTGGGTGGTAGTCACCAACCCGACGGCCATACCCCTGGCCTGGGCGCGCTCCAGGATGGTCACCAGCGGATCACCCGCCGGGCTCACGGCGATCATGCCGTTGTTGGTCTTCACGCCCGTGGCCAGCGCGGTGGCCGCCGCGGCCGAGTCGGTGACGGCGTTATCCGCCGAGGCGGTACGCGCCCAACCCCCAAACGGCATGGCCTCCATGGATAACCGCCCCGATTGGCCCTTCGCCGACCAACGACCGGCGATCCGCTGCGCCTCTCCCATGCCATCGCCGATGAACAGGATCACGGCGTGTGCCCGCCCCTGCGCCGGGCTTCCGTCCGGATCTATCCCATATAAGAGCGATAGAGGGACATCATCCGCCTCGGCCCGCCCATAAGCCATACCGCTTCCAACGATCATCACCAGGCAAAGGATCATGAGGATCCGGCCACTTACATACGCAACTCGACCGATCATCGTCTCCATCTCCATCTCGTGATGTCAACAGCTGTAACCAGATCAGAACACGCGTCCACACTGTGGAGCGAGGCATGCCTCGTCTCCACTGGCTGTCAAGAACTGAGAGCGTGTCTGAGCAATAGCATTGCTTCTGCTATGGGGAGGTCCGGAGGGGTAGAGCCCCTCCGAAAAAAGCCCTTCCTCCGCCTTCGACCTGCCCAAGCCTCGGCCTGGACCCTCCGGAAAGAGCCGAGAAAGGCAGGTGCAGGCCGGAAAAGTGGGTTTTCCGTGAAGGGAAGGGCCCCTCCACACCTCCCCTGTGGAGCTGGTGACTGAGGGAGGTCCTCAGCCACCCGACCGGTAAATTTCAGACACGCCTTGAGAGAGGGGGAGACTGTAGAGGATATCAATATAGCATGCGGGATCATCCCCGTCAAACGGTGTAGACGAGAGGGCGGGAGCCATGATACAATAGAGCTACGGACCTTTCTCGTCCGTGTGCCCAGGGGTCTCAGCGGATCGTGAGACGGAAATCGCCTCACGCTAGGATAAGGAGATGCCATCATGGGGATGAGCCCACGAGAGCGAGTGCTGACGGCCTTGAATCGAGAGGAGCCGGACAGAGTCCCCTACTGCGAGCTGGGGATCGACCGGGCTCTGGCACAGAAACTGCTGGGATGGAAGGAGCCTACCAGCCAGGCGGCCAATCTGGAAGCCAACACCTACAGCGTGGACGAGGCGAAGGCTATCGCCATCTACCTCCACCTGGACAACATCTCCTACGTGCTACGCGCCCCCGTCTACGCCCGCAAGCTCCCCGGCAAGGACGGGCGGCTGTTCTACGGCGAGGGCATGATCAAAACCGAGGACGATCTGGAGCGACTACACCTCCCGGACCCACACGATGACGCGCTGTACGCCGAGGCGGAGGTCTTCGTCCAACAGAAGGGGGACTTCGCCGCCTGCCTGATCACCCGCATCGGCATCTTCCCCACCATGCTCAGCATCGGAATGGAGAACTTCTGCGTGGCCCTGTACGAGAACCGATCCTTCGTCGAGGCCGTCCTCGACCGCTATTGCGACTGGACAGCCGTCGTCGTCGAGCGGATCTGCCAGATGGGCTTCGATATCCTCATCTCCACCGACGACATGGCGTTCAAAAGCGCCCCCTTTTTCTCGCCCCAGGTCTTCCACGACCTGGTCCTGCCCCGCTATCGCAAAATAGCGGAGAAGGTCACGATCCCCTGGATCATCCACAGCGACGGCAACATCCTCCCCTTCCTGGACGACCTGCTCAGCCTGGGCATCGCCGGGCTCCATCCCATCGAAAAGGGGGCCATGGACATCCGAGCGCTGAAACGGGAATATGGCGATCGCCTCTGCCTGCTGGGGAACGTGGATCTGAACATCCTGGGAATGGGGACGCCGGAAGATGTGGATCGGGAGGTGCGGGAGCTGATCCGTGATGTGGCGCCAGGCGGGGGATACATCGTGACCAGCGGGAACAGCCTGGCGGGCTACCTGCGCCCAGAGAACGTCCGGGCCCTGTCCAGAGCGGTCCAGAAATACGGGCGCTACCCCATCGCCGTCTGAGGCCGGGCCCTCTGAGAGGGTCGGGCAACCCGCCATCCGGTCAGGTTTCCTCGTCCTCCTCCGCCCGATCCGGGGCAAAGGGACCATGATACCCCAGCGAGGCCAGGAAACGGCGGTCCTCGGGCGTCAGCCGGGCGCGAGCCAGCAGATCGGGCCGCCGCTCCAGCGTTCGCCGCAGCGCCTGCTCCCGCCGCCAGCGGGCGATCTCCGCGTGATTCCCGGATAGCAGTACATCGGGCACCCGCCAGCCGCGAAACTCCACCGGGCGGGTGTAATGCGGCCCCTCCAATAGGCCCATGGCATGGGAGTCCTGCAACGGCGCCATGGCATGCCCCAGCGCCCCGGGCAACAGCCGGGTCACCGCGTCGACGATCACCATGGCCGGGATCTCCCCGCCGGACAGCACATAATCCCCAATGGAGATCTCATCCGTGACCAGGTGCTCGCGCACGCGCTCGTCCACCCCCTCGTATCGGCCGCAGATCAGGATCAGGCGCCGATGCCGGGCCAGCTCCATAGCCACCTGTTGGGTGAACAGACGCCCCTGAGGGGTCAGCAGGATGATCGGAGGCGGCTCCCCCTCCGGGGGTTCCTCCGCCAGCACATGCTCCACGCAGGCGAAGATGGGCTCCGGCTTCATCACCATGCCCCCCCCGCCGCCGTAGGGATAATCATCGGTCACGTGGTGCTTGTCGGTGGCGAAGTCCCGGATATTGTGCAGGTGGATGGAGATCAGCCCTGACTCCCGGGCACGTTTGATGATGCTGTCATCGAACGGGCCACAGAACATGCCCGGGAACAGGGTCAGGATGTCAAAGCGCATGCCCTCTGCCCTCCCTCAATATGAATGCCGATGCGTTTGCCCCTGGTGTGCCCCTATGTTATGATGCCCCGCGCCCACGCAAGGGCGACACGTTCGCGATAAGGAGGCGGCGAGCACTCGCCTCGCCCAATGAACGATACGATGCATACACGAAGTCACAGGCAACGGCTGCCCATCCTCATCACCATCGGCCTGATCGCCATCGCCGGCCTCATCCTGGGTGCCCTCCACCTGGGACTTCTCCCCGGCGTCATCGCCTGGGCCAACGAGCGGGCCGCCCGCACGGCCACATTGTACACGCCATCGCCCATCCCACCAACCGCCGAGCCGACAGCTGTGGGGGAGGTCACGCCATCTCCCACCCCTTCCCCAACGCCCACAGTCACACCTTCGCCCACACCGCCGCCGACGACGCCACCCGACACGGCGACGCCTGAACAGCCCGAGTCAGGTCACGCCCTCTCGCCCCTGAACACGCCGACACCCACTCCCCCGGGCGCCACCGCCGAGCCGGGAAGCACGCCTACGCTGGTGCCCGGCCGGGTCTGGCCCTCCCCCGATCCCGCCCAGGCGCAGGACCACTACTGGCTGGAGCGTCCCATCGGCCCCGGTGGACAGATCTACGCCAACGCCTGGTACCCTTATGGGACGGACGCCCGCGGCCAGTACCTGCCGCATCACGGCGCCGACATCGTGAATGAGGAGGGCACGCCCGTGCTGGCCGTCGCCGAGGCCGAGGTCGTCATCGCAGGTACCGACGCCGAGCAGGTCGTGGGACCTGAGCCCAACTTCTACGGCAACCTCATCGTCCTCCGGCTGCTGCGCACCTACCACGACCAGCCCGTCTTCGTCCTGTATGGGCATCTCTCCGAGGTCGACGTGCAACCGGGGGAGATCGTGCAGCCGGGCCAGCCCATCGGCCGCGTCGGGATGACGGGCATCGCCCTGGGCCCCCACCTGCACATCGAGGTGCGCGTCGGGCAGAATGACTACGCGCACACCCGCAACCCCGAGCTCTGGCTTAAGCCATCACCCGGCTACGGCACCCTGGCCGGGCGCCTCGTCAACGCGGAAGGCCGCACCTGGGCCAACGTCCCCATCCTGATCTACCAGGCGCCCAACTTCGACCGCATCTGGCAGCAGGTGTACACCTACCTTGACCTGCCCGACATCCACCCGGACGACGATTGGGGCGAAAACTTCATGCTGGCCGATATGCCCGTCGGTCAGTATCGCATCGAGACCCAGATCAACGGCCACCTCTACCAGCGAGACGTGGAGATCCAGGACGGCCAGACCACCTTCGTCGTGATTCAAACGACCGACTAACGACGGGCCCACCCCGGCCCGAACCAGCGCATCCGTAAGTCGTCCAGGACGCCCTCCTCCTCCAGAGCGGTCAGCGCCTCGTTGACGGCCGACAACAGCGCACGCGCCCGGGCGGGGGTCACGATGACATACGGCGCCGATGACAATGGCTCCCCCACGATCTCCAGCGGATCGCCACGGCCGATCGCCAGAGCGGCGGTGACCCCGTCCACCAATGCCGCATCCGCCTGCCCGTCCACCACGGCACCCACGGCCAGATCCGGGCTCTCCAGCGGCACCAGGGACAGATCCCCCAGCCGGCGAGCCAGGGCCCGCGCCTGCACATCCCCCTCCGAGCCCCACTCCACGGCCACCCGGCGGCCGCGCAGGTCCTCCAGATCGGTGATCCCGCTCCCCGCCCGGGCGATGAGCACCACCCCCGCCTCGAAGTAGGGGATGGAATACCCCACATCCTGCGCGTAATGGGGCTGCAGCGGATATGCGGACACCACGCTATCCGCCTGATCCGCCCACACGCTGTCCAGCAGGCCATCGAACCCGACCAGTTCAAATCGGACGTCCACCCCCCACCGGGCGGCGATCGCCCGGGCCAGATCGATGTCAAACCCGGTCAGCGCCCCATCCGGACCGACGGACTCGAAGGGGGGAAAGCTGGGATCGACCGCGACGCGCCATACCCCCGTGTCCAGGATGCGGCGCCAGCGCTCATCCTGGCGGGGATAGGCCATCCACCACACCACGACAGCCAGCGCCACCCCCAGGGCGAACAGCACCCCCCATTTCCACCGACGGGCGCTCATGGGGCCTCCCCCTGCGCGTAACGCTGCACGGCCAGGTAGACCGGCCGCGGCGTGAAGTCGGTGGAGACGAAAGCAAAGTAATCCAGGTAGGTGTGCGTGGGCCAGGGGAAGCGAAAAGCCCACAGACACACCGCCTCCACCCAGGGCCACTCCTCGGCCGCCTTTTGGTACGCCCGCACGGTATAGGCCACCCGCTGAGCCGGGCGCACGGCCTTGCTCCACCGAGGGTGGTCGTTCCATCCCCCCTCGGTGATGTAGATCGGCTTCTCCGCATCCCCGTTGCGCACCATGATCTCTCGCAACAGCTCCACCCGGGCGAAGTTGATCACATCCGGGGCGGCGGGCTCATCGGGGGGGAAATGCCACCCGTAGCTATGGGCAGCCAGGGCGTCGAAATAGGCGGCGGCGCCCGCGTCGTACATGCGCTGCAGGTACTCCAGATCATCCATCGCCTCCGGGTGGCCGGGAGGGGCCAGCGTGGGCGCCAGCGCCCCGGCCAACACCTGCACCTCCGGATCGACCGCCTTGGCCCGCGTGTAGGCCACCCGCAGCAGCTCCGTATACCCCGCCGGGTCGGGGGGCCGCTTCCCCCACTCCAGGCTGAGGTTGGGCTCGTTCCAGATGATGATATGACGCACACGCCCTTTGAAGTGCGCCACGAAGGCGGCCACGAAGTCGCCGAACGCGTCGTACCCCTCGGGGTCCAGGTAACTGGAGACGGTATCGCGAGGCCTGGCCCACTCCGGCACATACCCCAGGCGGGCGATCACCGTCAGGCCCTGTGCCCGCGCGTGATCCACCACCAGGTCGGGATGGGACCAGTCAAAGCGCCCCGGCGAGGGCTCATAGTAAGCCCAGGGGAAGTACTCGACGATCCAGGGTGCCCCCATCTCCCGCACCATCTGCAGCGTCCGCTTGATCTTCCAGGGCTCCACCTCATCGGTCAGCCGGGTATGGACGCCGATCTTGGGGTTGATGGTGTGCACCTCCTGCGGCGGCCCGATGGTGACGAGCGGACGCGGGGGTGTTCCCAGAAAGGCCAGGATCACGGCCAGCCACATCCCTCGCCAGACCCATGGCCAGGCCACGCGGAATCGATGGATCATGGCGGGATTATACCCGGCGGGCGAGATCGTGACAACACCCGATCTGACGCCCGCCCGGGCGTAACGACGGCAACCCCTTCTGCTGCGGCAAACGGCTCTGAGCGCAGCTTGCGTCGTCTCACTACTTTCGGTTACAATTGTGGCGAACCGCGCCGACACGGTTGAAGGGGGACGCATGATCCATACCTGGGCCAACATCGCCCTGATCTTTCTCATCATCCTGTCCATGATCGTCTGGCTGGTGCCTCTGGTGCTGCTCTTCTTCAGCGTGAAGGGGATGCGCAAGGTGCGCCAGGGGATGGACGACCTCATGCCTCGGGCTCAGCAGCGCGCCCGCCAGGCAGCGGAGACCGTCCACACCGGCAGCCAGAAGGTGATCCGCCCCCTGGTCTGGGCGCACGCCCGATGGGCTGGCCTGCAGGCGGCCTTCCGGGCGCTGAAGAATCCCTCACCGCCACTCACCACTCGTGACGATAACGAGGTGCAATCGTGAGCCATCGTACACGCGGCATCATCATCGGCGCCCTGTCCGGCGCACTACTCGGCATCCTGATCGCCTGGATCTACACGAACTCCCAGACGGAGAACGAGACAGGGGAGGGGCAAGGTTCCGCCGAGATCGCCCCCGTCGACTGGATCCGCCTTGGGATCGCCATCCTGGGCGTGGCCCGACAGATGGGCGATCTGGTGAGGCGGGCGTAGCCTCGCCCCCAGCAACCGCCGCCTCCGGGGCCATCTCCCAGGCGATACGAAGGGACACCCCACCGCAAGCAACTCCCCACCATGCCGTGAAGCTTCCCCAACGCGCTCCCACCGCCCCCTGGAGCCACGCGTGGCCCTGCGCACATCGCCCCATCTGACACTCCCGACACATGGAAACGAACGGGCCAGGCGATCGCCCGGCCGGGCGGCGGCGTGAGAGCCGACACAAGCCGGCCGAGCTCCCACGCTCGGCCGGGCAACAACGTGGGAGCCACCGCAGCCGGAGGCGGATCATCACGGAGGAGATATGCCCAACCGACTCGCACACGAGACCAGCCCCTACCTGCTCCAACATGCGGAGAACCCGGTGGACTGGTATCCCTGGGGGCAGGAGGCCCTGCAAAAGGCCAGGGCCGAGGACAAGCCCATCTTCCTCAGCATCGGCTACTCGGCCTGCCACTGGTGCCACGTGATGGCGCATGAATCGTTCGAGGACGAGCGCACAGCGGCCATCCTGAACGAACACTTCGTCAGCATCAAAGTGGACCGTGAGGAGCGCCCGGACATCGACCGCATCTACATGAGCGCCGTGCAGGCGATGACCGGGCACGGCGGCTGGCCCCTTTCCGTCTTCCTCACGCCCGACGGCGTGCCCTTTTACGGTGGAACCTATTTTCCGCCCACGCCCCGGCATGGGCTGCCGGCCTTCTCCGACGTGCTGCTGGCCATCGCCGATGCCTGGCGAAGCCGCCGTCAGGAGCTCATCGAGGGCGGGCAACGCGTCGTCGCGGCGATCGAACGCTCGCTTTCGGGCCATCAGGAGGCATCAGGTCGGGACGTCTCCCCTCTCGCGCTGCAGGCCGCCTTCCACGCCATCCAGCGAGACTTCGATCGAGAGCACGGCGGCTGGGGCGACGCGCCCAAGTTCCCTCAGCCGATGACATTGGAGTTCCTGCTGCGATACCATCACAGGACCCGTGAACCGGACGCGCTCCACATGGCCACCTACACGCTGGAGCGGATGGCGCGCGGCGGCCTGTACGACCAGATCGGCGGTGGATTCCACCGGTACTGCGTGGATGCCACGTGGACCGTGCCCCACTTCGAGAAGATGCTCTACGACAACGCTCAACTGGCACGCATCTACCTGCACGCCTGGCAGGTGACCGGAGAGCCATTCCTCCGCACCATCGCCCAGGAGACCCTGGATTACGTCGCCCGGGAGATGGCCGACCCGGCAGGCGGCTTCTACGCCTCTCAGGACGCTGACAGTGAGGGAGAGGAGGGGAAGTTCTTCCTATGGACGCCGGCCGAGATCCGGGCCACGCTGGGCGATGAGGCGCAGACGTTCATGGCCGCCTATGGGGTCACCGAGCGCGGCAATTTCGAGGGCAAGACGATCCTCACCTTCCGTGGGGATTGGACCGATCGGGAGGCGTTGGCCGGGGCTCGAAGGCAACTCTTCGAGGCCAGGGAGCGTCGGGTGCCCCCCGGACGAGACGAGAAGGTGCTCACCTCCTGGAACGGCCTCATGCTGGCGAGCTTCGCCGAGGCCGCCCGAGTGCTCCACCGCCCGGACTATCGGCAGATCGCCGAGCGCAACGCGCGGTTCCTGCTGACGGAGCTTCGTCGCCCGGACGGCCGGCTGTGGCACGTCTGGGCGGCAGGCGAGGCCAGGGTGAATGGATATCTGGATGACTACACGCATCTCATCGACGGGCTGCTGGAACTCTACCAGACCACCTTCGACCCACGCTGGTATCAGGCCGCCCATGAACTGGCGCAGACGATGATCGAACACTTCCGCGCCCCCGTCGGCTTCTTCGACACCAGCGACGACCACGAGCAGTTGATCGTCCGCACCCGGGAGCTACAGAACGGCGCCATCCCCTCCGGGAACGCCATGGCCGCCTACGGGCTCCTGCGGCTGGCCGGATTGGCCGTGGAGCCATCCTATCTGGATCTGGCCCGGGATAGCCTGGCGGAGACGGAGCCGATGATGGTCCGGTATCCTTTGGCGTTCAGTCAGTGGTTGATCGCGCTGGACTACATGCTGGCTCCCCCTCGGGAGATCGCCATCGTGGGCGATCTCAACGCGCCCGACACCCGCGCGCTGTTGGAGGCCACCACCAAAGGGTATCGCCCGCACCAGATGATCGCCGCAGGCCGCGCCGACGTTGAGGGCGCCGCGATCCCCATGCTCCAGGGTCGCCCGCAGGTCCATGGACGGGCCACGGCGTACGTATGCACCGAGTTCACCTGTCTGCCCCCTATCACCTCCCCGGAAGCGCTGGAGGAAACTTTGGCGAAACCTTGAATCGAGCGTACAATTATCTATTGTAAGTTGCAAGAGGGGTGCCATCGCTGCATCCCATATCGAATGAGGATGGGAAGGGATCTAATGGGAAAGGACGAAGAACAAACGGACTCCGTGACGATCGTGATCTTCGGAGCGTCAGGAGATCTGACGCAACGCAAACTCATTCCGGCCCTGCACAGCCTGGCCTGCGAAGGGCTTTTGCCGCCCAATACGCACGTCATCGGCATCGCGCGCAGCGCCCTATCCAGCGATAGCTTCCACGACCGCCTGTATCACGGCGTGATGGAATATGCCCGGCTCAAACCCAACGTCTGCGAGCTCTGGCCACACTTCGCCCGGCGCATCACATACCTGCGCGGGCAGTACGACGATCCGGAGACTTATCGCCAGTTGGCGGAACAACTGGCACGCATCCGAGCCGAATCCGATGGAAACCATCATCAACTTTTCTACCTGGCGACGCCGCCGGCCCTCTACACGACCATCATCGAGCACATCGGGCAGGCGGAACTGAACCAGAACCCGGCCGGCTGGACGCGCGTGATCATCGAGAAGCCGTTCGGGCACGACCTGGAGAGCGCCCGCCAGCTCAACAAGCAGCTCCACGCCGTCTTCCGGGAGGAGCAGATCTACCGGATCGACCACTATCTGGGCAAGGAGACCGTCCAGAACATCCTGACCTTCCGCTTTGCCAACGCGATCTTCGAGCCGCTGTGGAACCGCAACTATGTGGATCATGTGCAGATCACCATGGCGGAGAGCGTGGGCGTGGGACAACGGGCCGGGTACTATGACCAGGCCGGCGTGCTGCGCGACATGTTCCAAAATCACATGCTCCAGCTCCTCACGCTGACGGCGATCGAGCCCCCGGTGATCTTCGACGCCAAGGCTCTGCGGGATGAGAAGGTCAAGGTGCTGCGCGCCGTGCGCCCTATCCGGCCCACCGACGTGGTGTGGGGGCAGTACCGGGGATATCGTGAGGAGCCCGGCGTGGCCCCCGATTCGCACACGCCCACCTACGCGGCGCTGAAGCTCCACGTGGACAACTGGCGCTGGCAGGGCGTGCCGTTCTACCTGCGCTCGGGCAAGCGGCTGGCGGAGAAGGCGACCGAGATCACGCTGCAGTTCAAACACGTGCCTCATCTGCTCTTCCCCGAGAACACCCACATGGTCCCCAACAGCCTGGCCCTCCGCATCCAGCCCAACGAGGGGATGCGCCTTCGCTTCGAGACGAAGGTGCCCGGGGCGGGGATGCGGGTGGTGCCCGTGGACATGGATTTCAGCTACCGGGACCAGTTCGACGTCCAGGCGCTGCCGGAGGCCTATGAGCGGCTTCTGTTGGACGCTATCCAGGGAGACGCCTCCCTGTTCACCCGCGGCGATGAGATCGAGCTGGCATGGGCCCTGATGGACCCGCTCCTGAAATGGTGGGAGGGGCAGGAGACACCCCCGCTGGTCCTGTACGATCCAGGAAGCTGGGGGCCCTCCGAGGCTGACGAGTTCATCGCCCGTGACGGCCGCACATGGCTGCACGACTGCCAGCCCTGTCCGGCGATCTCCCCCACCCACCCGGCCGGCAACGGCAGACGTGAAGTCCCGGTCATGGACCGGGCACCCTGATCGCACAATCGACTGAGCGGGCCCGTTCCCGCTCACCTGGATGGAAAGCGCTTCCGGCTCCGCCCCCTCCCTACCACGCCAAGAGCCGGATGCTCGCGAGGAGGAAAGCATGTTGCAAACAGGAGACCTGGCGCCGGAGTTCACCTTGATCGCCGACGACGGGCAGGAGGTCCGCCTGGCCGACTTTCGAGGCCAAAAGGTGGTGCTCTACTTCTACCCCAAGGCCAACACGCCCGGATGCACCCGGCAGGCGTGCGCTGTCCGTGATGCTTACCCGACCATCGACGCGGAGGGCGTCGTGGTGATCGGCATCAGCCCCGACCCGCCTGAACGGCTGGCGAAGTTCCGGGAGAAGCACAATCTGCCCTTTGTCTTGCTCTCGGATCCCGACCACCAAGTGGCGGAGGCATACGGCGCCTGGGGCGAGAAGAAGATGTTCGGCCGGACCACCATGGGGATCATCCGCAGCCACTTCGCCATCGATGAGGAAGGACGCCTGATCGAGGCCCGGTACAAGGTCAAGCCGGAGATGACGGCCGAGTTGGCACGTCGCCTGGCCTCTTAGCGGCCCACCGAGCGAGATATGACCGATCCATTTCCGATCCACCAATCGACCAAATCGCCCGCATGGGCTCGTAGAGGGGTAAATTGAACGGCCACGGAGAAACCTCTTTCCTGTCCCTTTTGATCGTGATCTTGCTGGCGGCCGCGGTGCCGATGATCACCACCCAGATGAAGCGTATCCGCATCCCCATCGTGGTCGGAGAGATCACCGCGGGCATCATCGTCGGCAAGAGCGGATTGAACCTAGTGAGCGACGACCCCTGGCTGGCCCTCCTCTCGACGTTGGGGTTCAGCTATCTGATGTTCCTCTCCGGCCTGGAGATCGACTTCAGCGCCCTGATCGGCCGAAGGGGACAGCCACTCCCGAACGGACGGAGTCGGCTCCGCTCCCCCACCACGCTGGCGTTCATCAGCTTCCTGTTCACGCTGGCGGCGGCCCTGGTGCTGTCCACGGGCCTGTACAAGGCCGACCTGGTCCGGGATCCCATCCTGATGGCGCTGATCCTCTCGACCACCTCCCTGGGCATCGTGGTGCCCACGCTCAAGGAGCGTCGTGAGCTGCGCACCCGATACGGCCAGACCCTGCTGGTGGCCGCCCTCCTGGCAGATTTCGCCACCATGCTGCTCATCAGCATCTACGTCATCTTCCACACCAACGGGCTGACGCCGGAGATGCTGGCCGTCCTGATCCTGCTGGGAGCGTTTTTCACGGTATACCGGATCATCCTCATCGCCCAGAGGCATTCCCCTCTGGAGGAGGCCTACCGACGCGTCTCATCGGCCGTCAGCCATCTACAGGCGCGCGGCGCCTTCGCCATGGGGCTGGCCTTCATCGCCCTGGCCGAGCAGCTCGGCGTGGAGGTCATCCTGGGGGCATTCCTGGGAGGGGCGCTGATCGCCCTGCTCAGCAACGGGGACGAGGGCGAATCCTCCTTGCGAGAGCAGCTTGATGTGATGGGATACGGCTTCTTCATCCCCATCTTCTTCATCATGGTCGGCGTCCAGTTCGACCTGCGGGCCCTGCTCTCCTCCAGCCAGACGATGCTGTTGGCCCCGCTGTTGATCGCCATGGCCTACGCCATCAAGCTGATCCCATCCCTGATCTTCCGGCTCACGTACGGGTGGCGCCAGACGCTGGGAGCCGGGCTTCTGCTCTCGTCCCGGCTCAGCCTCATCATCGCGGCGGCGGCCATCGGTCTGGACCTGGGCGCCATCGACCCGGCGGTGAACTCCGCCATCATCCTGCTGGCCATCGTGACGTGCACGATCTCCCCATCCCTGTTCAACCGCATCGTGCCACCCCAGCCCCCGCCCAGGGAGCAACAGATCGTCGTCGTCGGCGGCAATCGTGAGGCGCTCCTCCTGGTGAAACGGCTAGCGGAGGCCGACGACCCGGTGATCCTGGCCCTCCCGCCTGGCACATCGCCCCCGGACCAGGTCCCGCAGGGGGTGACCACAGCGTCGCTCAACGAGATCTCTCCCGCGGCCCTGCGTGCCATCGGCGCCCATCAGGCGAAGACCCTGGTCGCCCTCCTGGAGGACGATGCGGCCAATTTGCGGCTATGCCAGATCGCCAAGACGACCTTCGGCATCCGCAACGTCGTGGCCCGGGTGCTGGATTCGGCCAACGTGGAGGCGTACGCCGCCATTGGGGCGCACCCGGTGACCACCACCGACTCGGAAGTCACGGTCCTGGAGAACCTGGCGAGCCATCCCAACGTGTTCACCCTGCTCGCCGAGGGCAAGGCCGGGCAGGAGGTCGTCGAGGTCGAGATGACCAACCCCGCCCTGGATGGCGTGCCCCTGCATATGCTGCGGCTTCCAGGGCACGCGCTGATCATGGTGATCCAGCGGGGCGGCCGGCTGATCGTCCCCTGGCGAGAGACGCGGCTGGCCCTGCACGACGTGGTATCCGTCCTGGCCTCTCCCGATGAAGCCGACGAGATCCAGGCCATGTTCACCCGCCATACCGCGTGAGGCCACGAGCCCCCGCCGGCGGAGAGAGGAGGGTTCCCATGCCCCGAGAGCAGATCGACGCCCTGTTGGCCGAAATCCGGACGCTGCGAGAGCGCACCCTGGCCGAACTGAGCGACATGGATGAGGAGGAATTCGCCTATCCCACCGAGATGAAGCGCTGGGACGATATCCGTCGCGTCCTGCTCCGCTTTGGTGATCACATGCGCGAGCACGCCACCCAGGTGGCGGGGACGCGAGATCAGGTGCAACGCGGGCCGACGATGCCCCAGCGCATTCTGGCGGAGGCCGAGATCGCATGGGGCAGGCTCCTGGCGGCCACCGTCGGTCTGACAGACGAGGACCTCGACCGGGAGCCCCCGGACGGCGGGTGGACGATCCGACAGGTTTTGGAACACGTGCGGGCCACCGAGGGACAATACCTGAACGCGATCCGTGCCGCCCGTCAGGCCCATGAGGAGCGAGGCGGGTAAAGGCCCGCACGCGCTTCCGGCCGGGAGATAGCCGGGGCGCCCCCCGGAGCCAGAAGAGGGTTCACGAGCGGTGACCGAGATCCTGATCGACGGAGACAACCTGGCCGGCTGGCTGGCCAAAGGGGGATACATCCGCCATCGCCGGGACGATGAGGGGATGATCCGCCTGATCCGACGATGGCAGCGAGATGCGCTGGCCAAAGACCGGGACCACTGGGTGACCTTGGTGCTGGATCCCAGGCCCGGGCGGGATTACTCCAGTCATCAGGATCAGATCTGGGTGACCACGGCGCAGGATGGGGGCACGGCCGATGGCCTCCTGCTGGACATGATCGAGGAGGACTTGGTCATGGGGCGCCCTCTCTACGACGCGCTGGTGGTCACCTCGGACCGAGACCTCAGCGATCAGCTCAAAACGCTGGGCGTGCGCGTCATCTCGGTGCCGAGGTTCGCCCGGCGCCTCCTGCGGGGCCTGCCCATGCCATCGGAGAAGCCTCCGCCGGGCGCCCCGGGATTCGAAGACGTGGAACGGGAGCTCCTGGCCAGGGCTATGCGGCCCCGTCGGCGGAGGCGTCCCCCCGTGGACGTGGCCGCCCTGCGAGATGCCGTCAGACGCCTCGCCTCCCCGACGGCCAACGAGCGAATCGAGGCCGTCCGCCGCCTGGGCGCCATGACTGATCGCCGCTCCGTCATGGCGCTGATGCACGCCCTCATGGACCCCAACGCCCGGGTGCGAGCGGAGGCCGCCCGCGGCCTTGGCCGCCTGGGCTACCGCCGCCTCGCCCGCGCCGCCCTGATCCAGCGACTGGAGGACACCGATGCAGGCGTGCGTGCCGCCGCAGCCACGGCGCTTGGCACGCTGACGGATTCTTGGGCCATCCCCGCGCTGCGGCATCTGGCCGAGACGGACGGCACGGCCCAGGTGCGACGCGCCGCCTGGGAGGCGTTACGCCGCATCAGCGAGGCCCAGGGGCCGGAGGCTTTCTTCGGGTGAGCGACGCAGCGCAAAGGGTATAAAGGCTTTGTTGCGCCCTTTGCGTCCCATCAACATCTGGAGATTGGAGATTGGCAAATGGACCCCGTACGTTTCGCCATCGTCGGTTGTGGTGTGATCGGGCGATCGCATGCCCGGTTCCTGCAGAGCGTGCCGGACGCGCAGCTGGTCGCCGTGGCGGACGTCATCCCCGAGCGCGCCCGTGAGCTCGCCGAATCCTTCGGGTGCGACTGGCACGGGAGCGTGGAGGAATTACTGCGACGGGACGACATCGAGGTGGTCAATGTGTGCACCATCAGCGGAGCCCACGCGGACGTCGCCATCCCCGCCCTGGAGGCGGGCAAACATGTGGTCGTGGAGAAGCCGCTGGAGACCACCGTCGAACGGTGCAATCAGATCATCGAGGCCGCCGAGCGAGCCAACCGCAAGCTGGCGACCATCTACCAGTACCGATTTGAGGTCCCATACCGCAAGATGCGGGCGGCCGCGCAGCAGGGCAAGCTGGGGCGGCTGACCACGGGCGACATGTACATGAAGATCTACCGGAGCCAGGGGTACTACGACGCCGGCGGCTGGCGCGGCACGTGGAAGTATGACGGTGGCGGCGCGCTCATGAACCAGGGGATCCACTTCGTCGATCAGATCCAGTGGATCATGGGCGGGGTGGCCGCCGTCAAGGCCTACACGGGCACGCTGGCCCATCGCATCGAGACGGAGGATACCGCGGTGGCGGCCGTCCGCTTCCGCAACGAAGCGCTGGGGGTGATCGAGGCGACGACGACGGCGTTCCCCGGGCTATGGAGCCGCCTGGAGATCACCGGAGATCGGGGGGCTATCGCGCTGGAAAACGGCCAGTTCCGGGTCATGTACTGGGCGGAGACGGACGAGGAGCTGGATGTGGGGCACTATGGGCTGCGCCTGGACCTGAGCGCCGAGCCATCACGAGATATCGACCTCGGCGATGAGGAGGAGGGCGTGCCCGGGCATGTGCTCCAGTTGCGGGACATGGTCGCCGCCGTGCGGGAGGATCGCCCGCCAGCCGTGGACGGCTATGCCGGACGCGAGGCCGTGGCCATCATCACCGCCATCTACCGCTCGGCCGAGACGGGCGAGGAAGTGGCCATCGAGTTCTGAGTCGGACGCACAGCGCTTTCGAGCAGACAAGGAGGCCTTTTTCCCTGGTCATGACACTGGAGGAACAGGCAGAGGCGCTGTTAGAGACCCGATGTGGTATAATTTGAGCATGACTCGAGAGCTCGAGCGGATAAGGAGGTA